>JAJZOA010000009.1 GCA_021852225.1 Planctomycetota bacterium | reverse complement strand
CGATGCTTGTTAAGACCGCATTAAGAAGACCTCGATTGTTTAGTAATCAGGCGGCTGAATGAAAGATTAATCGATCGCAAACAAAATGCTATCCAATTGTTAGCGCAAATCCATTGAACGCGGCGAATCGAACGCGCTGTTGCCGGTCACGGGTGCCGACGGTGCCGCAGCGCGCAATAAAAAACCCCCGCGGAATACCTTGTTTCCGCGGAGGTTTCGGAGGAGAAGTTATGAATTCCGACTCTATGGCATCAGATGACAGAAGCCATACGCAAAAATTAATGACCGCTATGCTGCACAAACACAAAGCGTTCCGAACCGTCCGGACTTCGCAGTGTCATGCGTACGCCCGCGGCAAGGTTGACCTTATGAATGACCGTGGAAAACTGGTCGGGCGAATTCACCGGATGGCCCTGAACGCTCAGCAGCAGATCGCCCGGACTGATTCCCACGCCTGCGGCGACACTGTTGCCCTTGACTCCGGTGATCAGCACTCCCTTTGGGGCCGACAGCCCGTATTTTTTCGCCAGTGGCGCGGAGACGGCGGAAACCGTCAGTCCCAGAGTCGGCGACTGGGCCATGGTCTGGCCGCCGCCATTGCCGCCGGCCATCGCGGCCAGGGTGCGGGTGGCCGGCTGGGTTCCCACCGGGAGTGTCAGCGACATGTCTTTTCCATTTCTAAATATGGACAAATGAACATCTTTGCCGGGATGCGTGTTGGCGATTTCATCACGCAGAACGTTGATGTTCATGACCTTGTGGCCATTCATCGCCACAATAATATCGCCGCGTTTCAGGCCGCCGCTGGCCGCTGGCGATCCGGGTTCCACCTGATTGATCAGCACGCCATGATGGCCCTTGTAGCCGAACGTGCCGGCCACTTTTCGCACTTCCGCATGACGGATGTCGGCAATGGTGACTCCCAGATAACCGCGGACCACCTTGCCGTATTTGATCAGGGCATGGGAAATAGCCTTGACCTCATTTGAGGGAATGGCAAATCCGATGCCGTTAAACGATCCGGTGTTGGTGGCAATCGCGGAATTGATGCCAATCACATGCCCGCGCAGATTAACCAGCGGACCGCCGGAATTTCCCGGGTTGATAGCCGCGTCCGTCTGAAGGTAGTCTTCATAGGTCAGGCCGCGAAGCTTCTGATCGTTATCCGCGATGATATTTACATTTGTGCGTCCTGTGGCGGAAATAATCCCGTGGGTCATGGTCTGTTTGAAATTAAACGGTGAACCAATTGCGATCACCCATTCGCCAACGCGCACCTTCGCCGAATCGCCCAGTGTCGCGGCGGCCAGATTCGACGCGTTGATCTTGATGACAGCCAGGTCCGTTTTCGGATCACGACCCACGACCGTGGCCTTGAAATGCCGCCCGTCGGCCAGGGTCACGCGAATGTGCGTTGCATCGCTGACCACATGGTTGTTGGTGACAATATACCCGTCGGAACTTATGATCACGCCGCTGCCGGTGCCCATCAGCTTCTCCACACCTCCGCCGCCCTGACCGGGAACCAGCGGAAACGCGCCCGGCGGAAGAATATTTCCGAAACCCGGCGGCATTTGAATATGGAATTGCGGTGCGGCCTGATGAATCACCTTAATGACGGAAATGTTGACCACTGAATTTTTAATCGCGTGGTGCAACTGCTCATAGGCGTGCGAAAGCTCCTGGGCCACCGCCAGGTCATGCGAATTTGCCAGACTGGTTCCGGCCCGCGCGCCGCCGGGTGCGGCACCCAGCGCCGCCAGACCGCAGCCGATGCCCGCCGCTGCGACCATGGCCGTTAAAAATGAGCCTTTGGCGGTTGCCCCGTATTTTCGGACGTTCGCATGTGCTGTTTTGTGGATCATGATGAATACCTCTGCTGATACCCGCAACCGGCGCCAGCGGCCACCGGTATTTGATTTTTGCCGCACACCGCGTGCGGCAGACTTCGGGACGGCGCGGGTGACTATGTTCAACGCCCCGAATTCGCGTACAGCATTTAGTTGCCGCCCGGCGACTCTTCTTTCATCTGGAGGGTAAAAATCGGGTCAAATTGAAGGCTCGCGGTCAGTCCGCTTTTCGTCGGCGCGCCAGATGGTGAATATAACGGGTCAGTACCATGGACAGGAGTACCGCGGCCGCAAACAGATAAATTCCAAGCCGCGGCCGCGCCTGCAAGGCGCCACCGGTTTTGGCGATTACCACAATCATCGCCACCACAAACACATCCAGCATCGACCATCTTCCCAGCCGCTCCAGCCACTTTAACACATCCTGACGGCGGGCGTCCGTAAACCGGCCAACCCACAGGGCCATCAATACCGCAAGTTTGGTGAACGGGAACAGAATGGAAAACACCAGCAGAATGATGGCCAGACCATAATGCCGGTCACGGAACAGTCCGATCATGCCCGACCAGAGCGAATAACTGCTTTTCCAGAAGACAAATTTTTTAATGGTAAGCACCGGCGTAAGCTGTGCGGCCAGCAGCAGCGCCATCAGCGCCAGCAGATACAACACAATATCCGGCCGCGCGGGATAACTCTGCCATAGTGATGTTTTCCGTCTGGACATGCGCAATCCTTCATCAGCCGTTCCCCATGCGTTGGGCCGCTCCGTCGGCCCTTTGCACTTAGGCTTTCTGACCGGCCAAGGCTTTCTTTTCGGTCAGAAGAGTCTGAAGCGCCTTAATGGCTTCCCAGGCCTGCACCGGTGACATCCGGTTTAAGTCCAGCGCCGCCAGTCTTCCGGCCACCTGACTTTCCGATGAATCAAACAGATTCACCTGGCCGGCTACTGTGGTCGCCGCCGCCCGAGGCCGGGCCTTTCCCACCTGAACATTTAATTGGTCCATAAGCCGTCGCGCTCGCTGAATGACGCTGCGCGGCACTCCGGCCAGGCGCGCCACCTGCACACCATACGAGCGGTCCGCCCGACCGGGCACGATGCGGTGCATGAATAGAATCTGATCTTCCCATTCGCGCACCAATACATTGAGGTTGCAGACCGCCGAAGAACTTTCCGCCAGTTCCGTCAGTTCGTGATAATGCGTGGCAAACAGTGTGCGACAGCGTGTGGTGTCGGCCAGGTATTCGGCAATCGCCCAGGCCAGCGCCAAGCCATCCAGCGTGCTGGTGCCGCGTCCCACCTCATCCAGAATAACCAGCGACTGAGCGGTGGAATTCAAAAGGATATTGGCGGTTTCGGTCATTTCCACCATGAAGGTCGATTGTCCGGCGGCCAGGTCGTCTGAGGCTCCCACCCGTGTAAAAATCCGGTCCACCAGCCCGATCGTCGCCTGCTTGGCCGGCAGGTAGAAACCGGCCTGAGCCATCAGCACCAGCAGCGCCGCCTGACGAATATAGGTCGATTTTCCAGCCATGGT
>JAJZOA010000159.1 GCA_021852225.1 Planctomycetota bacterium | reverse complement strand
GGCCGAATATTATTGATGCCATTAAAAACAAACAGATTCAACTGTTAATCAACACGCCGACAACCAAAGGCCCGAAGACGGATGAAGGCAAAATTCGCGCGGCGGCCGTCATGAACAAAATCCCCATTATTACCACTGTAACCGGCGCCGACGCCGCCGCCGAAGCAATTGTGACCTTGCAGAAATCAGATTGGACCGTTCGCAGCATTCAGGAATATTACGCCCTGGCCAAATCCGGCAAAATGCAGCCGGTCAGCGTGTAAGAGCAGCCAAATTGCGCACGTCGCGGGCATTTTTTGGAGGGACGCTGCGCCCCGGCCGGATGGCCACGGCGGCAACGGATACGGTACGTCGGACGCCCGCGCCACATCACGATACGGACAGGATGCTGGCCCCCGAATTTGTTGCCGACGGTGGGCACCTTGTCCCCTTTTCCCCGCGCTTTACCGAATATGGGCAACGATTTTCCCCGGCGGCCCGAAAGTGTTAAAATCCGGAGTTGAGTTGGTCCGGTCGGCGGTCATGTTTTTCGCTGGCATGGAATGTGAATCATCGTGCGTCCGCACCGGCTTATTGCACGGAGGCTTCCCATGGCTGCAACCCTTTCCCCCCACGATTCGTTTGTTCATCTGCATGGGCATTCGCATTATTCACTCCTGGATGGCGGAGCCACCATTGACGGCCTGTGCGGCAAAGCGGCTGAGATGGGCATGCCGGCACTTGCGCTGACCGATCATGGCAATTTGTTTGGACTGGTGGAATTTTATCAGCAGGCAAAAAAGGTCGGCATCAAACCGCTGATCGGATGTGAATTTTATGTCGCACCCGGTTCCCGGTTTGACAAGGAAGCCCACGGCATAAGCGAGGCGGCGTATCACCTGGTCGTGCTGGCCAAGGATCAGGCCGGTTATAAAAACATGCTGAAGCTGGCGAGCCTGGCCTATCTGGAAGGGTTTTACTACCGGCCGCGCGTGGACAAAGAAGCGCTGGCGCGGTTTGGTGAGGGCTTGATTGTAATTAATGGCCATTTCGGAACTGAAATCGCCGCCTGCCTGACACGCGGCGATATGGCGGCCGCGGTGGCGGTTGCGGGCCAATACAAGGATATTTTCGGCGACCGCTTTTTTGTGGAATTGCAGAACCATGATGATCCAGCCCAAATAGAACAGATTCCGCAACTGCTGGAGGTGGCCAAACGGGCCGGTTGCCAGGTGGTGGCAACCAATGATCATCATTATCTGCTGAAGGAAGATTACGAAGCCCATGACGTGCTTTGCTGCATTTCCATGGGCAAGACGCTCGCCGATGAAAACCGCCTTCATTATTCGCGACAATTGTATCTGAAAAGTCCGCAGGAAATGCGGCATATTTTCCGCGACATTCCGCAGGCATGCGACAACACTCTCAAAATCGCGGAAATGTGCGACCTGACCTTGGACTTTTCCAAACGCCATGCGCCGGTGTATGTGCCGCCGAAAGATGCCGCCACCGGCCATCAGCCGACGGCCGATGAATTTCTGCGACGCCTGTGCGAAACGGGAGTGAAAGAACGGTATGGCGAATTCAATGAGGTTCTGCGCCAGCGGCTGGAACAGGAAATAAAGGTTATCAGCGACAAAGGATTTTCCAGCTACTTTCTGATTGTCTGGGACTTCTGCAATTTCGCCAGGCAGAACGGCATACCGGTCGGTGCCAGAGGGTCGGGGGTTGGAACTCTGGTCGGTTATGCGCTGGGGCTTTGCAATGTGGATCCGATCCGCTATGACCTTTTGTTTGAACGCTTCATGGATCCCAGCCGGTCGGAAATGCCCGATATTGATATTGACATCTGCCAGGAAGGCCGCGGCAGAGTGATTGAATATGTGCGGCAGAAATATGGAAATGTCTCGCAGATTATCACTTTTTCCACCTTGGGGGCGAAGGCCGCGATTAAAGATGTCGGCCGTGTGCTCGGCATGCCGCTGCCGGAAGTGGACAAAATTACGAAGCTTATTCCCGGCGGCCCCAACGTGACGCTGGAAAGCGCTATGGGTGTGGCAGATCTGAAAAAGCTTTATCGCGAAGACCCGAATGTGACGCGTCTGTTTGATGTCGCCCGCCGGCTCGAAGGCCTTTGCCGCAACGCGGGCATGCACGCCGCGGGCGTTATTGTGTGCGACAAACCGATTGATGAAATAGTTCCGCTGTATAAAAACGGCGATGACATTATGACCCAGTGGGATGGCCCGACTTGTGAAAAAGCCGGCCTGTTGAAAATGGACTTTCTGGGTTTGCGAACGCTGACTATAGTGGAACGGGCGCTGGACCTGATTGAAAAAGATTACCCGCAGGGGCCGCCGCCACTGAAAATAACGGCCCAGGATGGCAACGTAACGGAAATTTTGCACCCCGCGGTGGCAGGCCGGCCAGGCCGAATTGATCTGGAAAAAGTCGACCTGGCCGACCAGAAGGTCTTCCGGCAGATATTCCAGAAGGGCCAGACCAAGGGCGTGTTTCAATTTGAATCTCCCGGCATGCGTGAACTGCTGATTCGCATGAAGCCCGACCGTATTGAAGACCTCATTGCCGCCAACGCCCTGTACCGTCCCGGCCCCATGGACCTGATTCCCGATTATTGCGACCGCAAGCATGGCCGCCAGAAAGTGCCCCAGGTCCATCCGATCATTGACCGCCTGCTGGCCGAAACCTATGGCATCATGGTGTATCAGGAACAGGTGATGCGCATATTCAACCAGTTGGGCAATATTCCGCTGGCCAAGGCCTACAAAATTATCAAGGCTATCAGCAAGAAACAGGTCGACGTGATCGCGGCCGAAAAGCAGACGTTTGTCAAAGGGGCGCAGGAAAACGGGATCAGGGCCGAACAGTCGGAGGACATTTTTGCCCTGATCGAAAAATTCGGCGGATACGGTTTTAACAAGAGCCATTCGACGCGCTATGCACTGGTGGCGTTTCAGACCGCGTACCTGAAAACCTATTTCCCACTCCAGTATATGGCCGCACTGCTGACCTTTGAAATGGGAGATCAGAGCAAAACCATCGAATATATTGAAGAATGTCGATATATTATGCGCCCTGACGGGCGGGTCGGAATTCCCATTCTGCCGCCGGATGTCAACAGCAGCATTGCTGATTTCGGTGTGGTACAGGGAACGATCCGGTTCGGTCTTGCGGCGGTAAAAGGTGTGGGCGAGAAAGCCGTACAGGCCGTGATTGCCGCCCGCCAGGATGCAGCGGGAATCCACAAGCCGTTTACCAGCCTCTATGATTTCTGTGAACGCGTGGATTTGCGGTCAGTGAATAAGTCAGTGCTTGAAGCCCTGATCAAATGCGGGGCGTTTGACTGTGTGCACCCGGTGCGTTCGGCGGCGTTTGGCTCTTGTTAAAACC
>JAJZOA010000042.1 GCA_021852225.1 Planctomycetota bacterium | reverse complement strand
AACTAAGGGTTGATGCATTGGACCGGCTTTCGCGCCAAAGATTAGCACTTTGCTTCGCCCTTTCACAATCTCCAGAACTGTTGAAGCTTGCCGGGGCGGCCGGAAAAAAAATTCAACAGCGCGCTGTGGAAATAGCCGATCGATGCCAGGCTCTGGAAAAGTGCGGCGGACTGGTGCTGCAGATGCGCCAACGCGGTATGGTGCTGCACACGCTTACCGACTCGTTCGCCGACGAAATCCGCCGGTTGTTCGCGGAAACAATTCAAGAGACATCCGAGGGCATTGTCGCAATAATTCAGGACTTTGAACGGGAAACACGAACCGATGCCCAACTGGTAAAGCTGAATGCCGAACTTGAGTCAATCAACGGGCAGACGTTGCGGGTCACCATACCCGATTCCAGAAATCCGCCCGCGGTACTGGCCGCTGTGGAACGCATGATTGATCTGTTCCAGCCGATTCTTCTGGATACCATTGCGCAGGTTGCGACCCTGGCGGAAGAAATTGAATCCGCCTTCAGTCTGCCGCCGCTTCCGGAAACCACCGAAGCGACGCCGGAACGCAAAGCCGAAGACGCGCGGGAAAAATCTGCGGCCGCGACCCGTTACTGGTGGGCCAATGGAATTCGCGCTGCTGGCGGGTTATTGATGCTGCTGTTCGTGATCTGGCTGGCCGCCGGTATTTCAACGCCCAGACCGGCCGCACGCCTGGAAGCCGCGCCGGTTAGCTTTGGTCCGTTGATTCCGGCCCCGATGCCGCGGACGGCTTCCCCGTCGGAAGCCCCCGTTCTTCATGTCGCTCCAGCATTGCCAGCCCCGCCACCGATTATTTTCCTGCCGCCGCCCACGCCCACACTCCGAAAGACGCAGGGCGGCCCATAACCCTTGGCAGCAAATGCCGATTGGATGGATATGCCGCCAGGGACGAATGCGTGCGGCCAAGGCGATTATTCCGCATGTCTGAAATTATTGCGGCAAAAGAGTTTCCGCCCGAAGCCCCAGAAGGCTAAATCGGAGCAGAGTCAGCGCCATATCGGCGGAACGCAACCGAACGCTTTGTCGATCACCGGGGAACTGGCAGCGGCGCACGACCACGTTCGACGGTCCGGCCAATCCAATGTACACCAGCCCGACTGGTTTTTGGGCAGATCCGCCTTCCGGACCGGCTATCCCCGTAATGCCGATGCCCCAATCCGCGCCGGCAATGCGCCGGGCATTCCCGGCCATGGCCGCGGCCACCGGTTCGCTTACCGCGCCGTGCTGATCAATCATGTCCGCGGAAATGTGCAGGTCCTCTTTCTTGGCGGCGTCGGCGTAAGGTATCCAGCCACGCAGAAAATAACGCGACGAGCCGGGTATGTCTGTGAGCATTTGCGCCAGCAGGCCGCCGGTGCAGCTTTCAGCTGTGGCCAGCGTTTGCTTTTGTTCGGTCAGGATCGCAGCCACGGCGGCGGCCAGAGTGACATCTCCACTGGAGAAAATAAGCGGACCAAGGCGTTCATGTATCTGCTGGCCTTTTTCCGAAATGATTTCATCAACCTGGGCGCTGGTACCGGTGGCATACACACGCACTGAAACCAGGCCATCGTGCACAGTGGTTCCGACTGATGGGTTGGCCCCGCGGCGCATAAGGTCGGCCACCTTTTGTCCGATGACCGATTCACCCACGCCAAATGTATTAAATTTCGCCATGCGGGTCACGCGGCCCTCCGGTGGACATGCGGCACGCAACCGCGGCAGAACAGACTGCTCAAACATTGCTTTCATTTCTCGAGGCACGCCGGGCATCACATAAATGTCTGTCCGCCCCTGCTGTATATGAATTCCCGGTGCTGTGCCGCAGGAATTCGGCAGTACACTTCCGGCGGCGGGTCGCAGCGCCTGCAGACGATTGCTGGGCGCCATCGTACGGTTCAGACGCTGAAAAAATTCCTCTATGGCCGCCAGCGCGGCGGGGTCTTCCACCAGCGGCTGGTCCAGGGCGTCGGCCAGCGCGGCACGCGTGACATCATCTTCCGTCGGGCCAAGGCCGCCGGTCACCAGCACCAGTGAAGATTCAGCGACGGATCGACGAATTGCCGCGGCGACCGCGGTCAGGGAATCTCCAACCGCAATATGGCTTCGGACCGGCACACCAATTTGGGCCAGTTGCGTCGCCAGCCAGGACGCGTTGGTGTTTATTGTCAGGCCGGATACCAGTTCATCGCCCGTGGAAATAATGATTGCCCCGGACGCCGGTGCGCCAGTCGTGATCGGTTTCATTTCAACCTCGGTTCCAGGCGCGCAAAGCTTGCCCGCCGCGGGTATTGTATGCGGCCCGTTCGGTCGGAACCGGCCGCTGGTTCAATCCACACCTGTTCCCGGCGCAGCCTTGGGCCGTCCGACCTGCGTTACCAGGAAACATGTCCCGCAACCGGCGTATTGCGGCTGGAAAATCCGGCGGCAATGCCGTAGCTTCCTGGAGCAACCCGCCACGCAAAGGCGCGGGTATCGTAATAGGCGAAATCGCGCGGATGGAATTGAACCTGCACGGTTTTGGCCGCGCCTGGTGCCAGTTTCACACGCACAAAACCCTTAAGATTCTGATAGCAGCGCGGCACTCCCGGCGTGGCGGGCGGCCGGATATAAAACTGCACCACTTCGGCACCAGCCATTTTGCCGGTGTTGCGCACCGTCACACGGGCGGTAATAATGCGCGAAAGTCCGGTTCCCGCCGCACTGATTTTCAAACGACTTAACGCAAATGTCGTATAAGACAGCCCCTCGCCAAAGCAATAGCGCGGAGCGATATGGGTGTGGTCAAACCAGCGATAGCCTACAAAAATTCCTTCGGATAAATGTACATTTCTAAATGAGCCTGGAAAATGATGGTAGGCCGAATCATCCTTCCAGCGTTTGGCGATACTGACCGGCAGGTGGCCGCTGGGGTCAATTTTGCCGAACAGAATTTTCGCCACCGATGTATTGCCGTTTTCGCCAGGATACCACGCATACAGCAGGCCCGCCACGCGGTGAATCCAATGGCGCATGGCCACTGCCGCGCCGGCGTTTATCACCACCACAGTATGCGGATTCAGCGATCCCAGGACACGCAGAAAAGAATCCGCAGGCGCGGGCAATGACCAGGTGTGATCAGACCCTTCGCTTTCGTACCGCGGACCAAAGCCCATGCACGCAATAACCGCACTGGCATGTTTAATCCGCGAAATATCCGCTGATTTAAAAAACGCCCGGTCCGCCGGCAAAAAGCCGAATTCCATCTGCGCGTCGCCGGCATTGTTGTAATAATCCACACGCACGTGATAGGTGGCTCCGGTTTCCAATGCAACATCCGCAGCTTTATAGCGTGCCGTGCCGGGCCTCCAGGTCCCGATTATTTCCTTCCCGTTGATAAATACGCG
>JAJZOA010000151.1 GCA_021852225.1 Planctomycetota bacterium | reverse complement strand
AACAGAAGGTTTCTTCGGATGGTGGCCAGCATCACCCGGGTTTCCGGCTGGCCGGCAAACATTTCTTTTTCCAAGGTAACGGTTTGCGCGGCCATGGCCGCGTCCAGTCGGGCGGCAATGGTTTCCGGTGGCCAGTCTGGCCAGACGTGGTTGTTATATAAAGGAATATCAATAATTCCACGATAGAACTGTTCCAGAATCTGGTGGTATATCTGGCCCAGGGTTATGGCGTCCATCATCAACTTCGCCTGTGGACGCAGACCCAGCGTGTATTTCAGAAAATATTGCAGACGGCAGGCGGCCGCAGTCTGAAGTTGTGAGATGCTGATCTGTTTCAACCGGCGTGCGGCATCCGGCTGATATGGGGCGGCGACTGAAGCGGGATGTTTTGGCGCAAGGCAATCCCATGCCTGCCGGACCGCCTGGCTGACGGACGGATCCGTGTGATGCCGAAGCCAGGTATACGCTGCCAGAAGATCGGCCGCCGGTTCGCCCGCATGGTCAAGGCTGCCACCGTTGCGGGCCGCGATCAGGCCAGTGGTTACCCCGTCCAGAATGTCAGTTGCGCATGTAGCCGCCGCCAAACCGGTGATTTGTACGGGCCTGGACCGTACCGCAAATGCCTTTTCCAACTGCTCAAGGTAAGTACTGGGAATTGTGCGGGCACCCTGGCTATCTTTTTGCGGCCAGGTCAGAATCAGTTTTTCACTGGAGCGGGTGAAGGCAATGTAGTCAAAAAAGCGGGCTTGTAAAAGATTGTCGTCGCTTCCCGGATTCACGCATCCTTCGCTGATGGTATTCAGCAGCCTCCTCTGGCGGTTGTCCAGCATGGGGTCTTCCGTGGTTACCTTGGGAAATTGCGTTTCCACCACACCCAGAACAATCACATGCCGCAGTTCCGGATGCCGCGATCGCGTGGCGGAACTGACCAGAACCTGATCCAGCGCAGGCGGCACCAGCCCCAGTGTGATATTTTCGAGTGTGGAAAACAGCAGTTGAGCGAATTCGTCCAGCGGCATTGGCCCCTGGGGCAGAAGTGTGCGCATTTCCTGCAGGGCCAGCAGGGTCTGCCCCCAGGCCTGTTCATGAATTTGCGCCATCTGCGGATTTCCGGCGGCACGCTCGGCTGAAATCCATTTTTCGAGGGTTTCCTTTACCTCCATCCTTTCAATTAATTCTATCAATGCGCTCGCAAGCCCGCCGCCGGAAACAGCCGACGCGTCGGCCTGTGCGCAGGCCAGCCATGGCTGCAATGCCGCGAACAGCAGTTGCCGGCTGCGATTGGCGGCGGCCATTTCACTCCGCTGGTGTTGCGATGGTTCGTCGGCAACCGGATCGGTGGGCAGCGCATGCCATTGCCACGCGCGGGAAAGATCGCAATCATCAAGCCCGTGGGCGATAAGGTAATTTTCCAAGGCGGCGGTATCAGCCGGTGGCACACCGGTCAGGCGGGTTTTTACAAAAGCCAACAGTGCGGTCCGCGAACGGTCGCCCGCGGCCAGACCCATGGCGCCGCGCAGCAGTTCCAGCAGGGGGTGATGTGTCAGGCCGGCGCGACGATCCAGAAAAAACGGGATATTTCGCGCGGTGAAAATGCGCGTGATCATGTCTTCATACTGCGGCATATCGCCGACGACCAGGCCCATATCCCGGTAACGCATGCCATTGCCGGTGCAGCGCTGAATATGGCGGGCCACGGCCAGCACTTCGGCTTCCGCGTCGGCCCCGGACCAGACTTCAATGGCGGCGGATTGAATTTGCGGCGGAATCGGGTCGGGCGGCGCATCCCCGGACCGGCTCAGACAGCTTTCCCATTCGGCCAGCAAAGGCGCGGCAAACCGCCGGGACTCCACCAACGCTTTAATCGGTCTGACTTCCGCACCGGCCTGCGCGAAGGCAAGCGAGAGCCGCCGGTAAAGCAATTGCGTTCTATAAAAAATACCCAGTTCATCAAGTGGTTGATCAGGGTTTTGTATGGCGGGGCTTTGCGGATCGGCCAGAAGGGTGATTGTCAGGTTTTCGGTGCGGCGGCCCAGTTGTCCGATAAGCCGCGTTTCCTGGGCATTAAATGAACTAAATGAATCTACATATATTTTATATGCCATGAGTGCGTCACTGTCGGCCAGCGCGCCGGCGGTGGTGGCCACAAACCGGCCGCTGTCCGCCATGGCTGGCGCGGCAATCTGGTCCCAGGTTTCCAGCAGAATCGCCATATCACCGAGTTTGGCGGCCAGTATCGGATCCGCGCCGGCCTGCCGGCCAAGCTGACGTAATGTTGCCGCGGTTTGGCCGTTCTGTTCCCATTCCGTCAGCATGGTATCGAGGATTTTAAGGAATCCGGGCCGGTCGGCAATGGTTTTGAAGATGGTCAACCGGCCGCGGCACTGGCGCAGGGTCTGTACCAGCAGAATGGTGCGGCGAATTGGCGTAAGGTCGGGCTGTTCGGGCAGTCCAAGCTGGGGTGAAACGAGGCGGCAGAAACGACGGATGCCGGCTACCCGGATGCGGAAACTCCCGCGGAGAGGTGTATCCCCGGTTACCAGACGGCGTTCAGTCATGAAGGCGGCCTGTTCAGGCACCAACAGGTAAATCGGTGGTCCAAGCGGGTTGCGCTGAACTTCGGCCTTGATAGCGGCAATGCAACAATGGGTTTTTCCCGTGCCAGCTCTGCCGATGATCCACTGTACCGCCATATTTCTGACTCTTAGCTTATTCGACACCCGGTCGCACGGTCCGGTTAGACTATCAGGTTAGACTATCAGGCTAGACCGGGCAATTGTCGTCACGTACCTGTTGAAGAAGTATTATAACCCCGTCTGGCAATTCACACCCTCCGGGCTTCGAGTTCATGCCAAATACCACATGCTGAATACTTAATTCCAACTCGTCTTAAGGTCATGGGGCCTGGTGCGCAATTACCGGCAAACTGCACCATGACAATCAGACCAATTACGCAAACTGAGGAAGGATGTCTATGATATTTCCAGCCCTTCTCGTCGTCGGACCAATTATAATCTTGGTCATTGCATTCGTGACTCCGCGAAGAAACCGGTGGGTCATTTATTTTTTCGCATGCATGTTCGCCTCACTTTTTTTGCGGTTCACATTTTGGGGCGTACAGGAACTGGCTCTATCGATTCAAATTTCGCGTAACGGGCCGATACGATCCGATTCCAGTCGGCGTGTAGGTACCAGCCGACAAATGCCCGGGGCCGGAGATGTTCGCTCAGCCCCGGGTGCCGCGAACAGATGACATTCAATCTGCGATCAACGGCTGCCCCAACGTTGCCGAATGATCGGTAAATCGTATTGCGGCATGGGGTTCTCCGGCCAATGGTCCGAGAGTCGGGCTGAACGTTGGGCAATTCCGGTATTTTGCTACTTTTTTTCGACAGGGGGGAATGTAACTTAGTCGCCGTGAAAAAGCCA
>JAJZOA010000185.1 GCA_021852225.1 Planctomycetota bacterium | reverse complement strand
CCAAGTCAGGAATGACCAGCCCAAAATCCTGCTTCATTCGCCTTTGCAGACAGAGGTTCGATTGGACCTCCTCCCCACTGAATGTGACAACGTAACGCGATCGCCCGGATCGACCATCAAACCTCTTCTCAATTTTCACCGGCACAAGAATGAGCGGCGCCATAAGCTGCCGCTCTGAGGATGTGGCTTCGTACCATTCAAGCAGCCCAAAGGCCATGTATAAGATGTTGACGCCTGTCTCCTGTATCGCCGTATTGGCGTCGGTGCAAATCTTTTTCAGCGCCCCCTCGAGCTTGGCCTCCGTCAGATTAGTCTGAAGCACGCTGCCGCTATGATCGAGCCATTCCTCGGACGGGTGCGAATCCGAATCCAATCGCATGTCGCCGTTCCCGGCCACACTGGAGGAACCGGCGGCAGGCCGGAAAGAGAAAGATTTCCCCAACGTGACCAAGCGGTCGAAAATACCATCGGGCTGTTTATCCACAATCGAAATAGTGCGGGGACTGCCTATCTTAAAGGCCAGTAGACGGTTCCTGAATGACATATCCAACAGCCGCTTTCTGCGACGGTCTATCTCCTCGGCGATATTGACTGAATTCGGCATCAGGCTCCCGACACGAACGCATCTTCTTTGGCGGCAAGCGTTCGGAATTCGATCTTGGCATCCACAATCCCGACCGGATAACAGGACTCGCCTCCCCAAGAACCGGACCGCTGCGGGATTCGAATAGGACGCGATTCTAGTTCCAATTTAGCGTAGAGTCCACAGATATTGTGCCCCGCCGCGGCCGCGCGGGCGGCGGCGCTCTGTCGCCCGCCGTGACACGGCCTGCTTGCGCCCAATGAATCCATGGGCCAACATCGGCCTAAAATCTCCGACGGCACCAAATGCCGGCGAATCCCGCCTTTAATTCCGTTGAAGCCAAAAATGCCACAAAACGATAATAGAAGGCTACATTTTTTATTTGACAATCCTGTTGACGAAGATAAGGTTAATGTGTCATAGGGCGGTTGATTGTGGTTTAAAGTTCTCTGCCGCGGTTTGGTTTAAGGCTGCGATAGCTTTGGTTCGGCGTGGTGGCCCTTGGTTTTTGGGCCGCGCCCGAATGCCGGTTTATTGGGGGATGCTGCCATGGCCGGGTGGAAATCCGGAATCGCCAATACGCTAATAACCGGCGGGCGGAGCATGGCGATCGGCATGGCGGCCGGCCCCGGCGAATTGTTTGAGGAGACCTGCATAAACCAGTAAATGACCGGCGTCTTGGCCTATGCAGCGCCCATGGCCGTGAATTGGAAGCGTTCATTTACATAAGGATAAGAACAATGTTTGCCCAAAAATCGCTGTGTGCCCTGGTTTCAGTGTTTTCCGCGGGCCTGTTGTGCAGCACATGCGCGGCTGTTCCCGCGGCATGGAATGCCCCGCCCCGGAGTGCCGCCGGCGATCAGTTGCTGGCCCAGGTTCGGACGGCCATCAGGCGGATGGAAAATGCGGTTCACGTCATAACAATTCAGGCGCATGCCCGGTATTACGGCGAAACGTATGCTCCGGCATCCAAGAGGTCGGTTTGGCAATCCAAGCCGGTTGAAATCGCCCATTTGACGGCAAGCTACGGCGGCTTGCCCTGGGGTAAATTTCGGGCTGATGTCCGCAAGGATCATGCGATCTGGTCCGGCGGACCGCATCCGGTTGCTGCGGATCGTTACATGGTTGCGTACAACGGCCGGTTCGGCACCTATCTGGAAACCTATGCCGGCTGGCCAAAACACCAGCAGCCGTTCAATCATGGAAAAGTGACGGCTCATATGCCCAAAATACGCTCCAGCATTGACGCATTTTCCGGATGGGACCTTTCCATTTACGGATTCACCGCAGTTCTAAGCCCGCAATACCGCGTCAGGTTCACCGCTTATATAAAGCCAAACCAGCAATGGGCATGGGTGGCCGCGAAAAAAGTGATGCGGCATGGGCGACAATATGTGCAGGTGACGCGGGTGGGCGATCCGCAGGGGAAAGAGGTGTTTTTGCTGGACCCCCGTCACGGGTATTCCATCGCCCGTGAAACCTTGTATGGTTGGCGGGCCATGAAATCTTCGACCGGGCATATTTTTGTTGTGCCGGGTACGCAGGCCAAAGGCTATTTCGTCGCGACGGGCTTTACGGAGCCGGCGCCGGGCATTTTTTTCCCCGGACATATTGTGATCAATACTTTCGACCCCGGCATTAAGGCATTCCGCCGCAAGGCCGTAATAAACATACAAAAAGTAACCGCCAACCGCCCGGGCTTCCGCGAGGGACGGTATGTTATCCGGTTTCCGCGCGGCGCGATTGTGACCGACGAGGCGACCGGGGAGCGCGTGCGGATCGGCGGTACGCCCCAACAACAAATGCACCAAATTGAACGTCAATTGCAGCGCGGCGCTTTCGCCCCCGCGCCAGGTCGCCCTTCGACAACAAATGCACCAAATTGAACATGGTGTGCAGCACGGGTCGCCCAAAACCGCTCATTTTGAGAGAAAGGGCGACCGGCTGAATATTTTTAGCTCTTTTTACGCCGGGTGCTGTTACGGTCTTTGATGGCCTTTCATCGCCCTTCATAGTTATGAAAGAACAGAGGAACGCCGGCCAATTAAATATTGCATAGGGTCCATCGATTGCTTTATTTGCAATCGGCAAGCCGGAATATAGCACGCCTTGGGAATTTACACCGGACGAACTTGGCCGGACGTTTACCGTCCAGTTAAAAGAAGGCAAAAAAAAGACCCGGATGAATCTTTCGATCCATCCGGGTCAT
The DNA here is from genome assembly GCA_021852225.1 of Planctomycetota bacterium. The sequence goes on along the minus strand of JAJZOA010000185.1, from coordinate 645 downwards.
AAATCTGGCACTCACCTACTCTTGCGCGTTAGCACTACCATCGGCCGTCAGGGCTTTACGGTGCTGTTCGGAATGGGAAGCTGTGTTACCCCTGGCGTAAAGGCACCAGAAAACCGGAGTGGCTGGTTTCCCAGCCACTCCAGATACCTCGCCCATTGGCGAGTGAAGATTGCGTGAGGGTACAAATCCTGCGTTTAAATAAAAGCGACAATAGAGATTACAAAGTTACAATAGGCGGCTTTTGATAACACTTAAGAAGTTCGAGGAACCCGGATGCGACATAAAAGTTACATCGGGAACGATCGAAAATCAAAGTGGTCAAGCCAGTTGCCTGTTAGTACCGGTCAGCTGAATGCATTGCTGCACTTACACTTCCGGCCTATCAACCAGCTAGTCTAGCTGGAGGCTATAGGGACGTCTAATCTTGAGGGAGGTTTCACACTTAGATGCTTTCAGCGTTTATCCTGTCCGAACATAGCTACCCAACTGTGCCCCGAGCGGGGCAATTGGTATACCAGGGGTTCGTCCATCCTAATCCTCTCGTACTAGGGATGAGTCCTCTTCAAACGTCCTGCGCCCACGGCAGATAGGGACCGACCTGGCTCACGCCGGTCTGAACCCAGCTCGCGTACCGCTTTAATTGGC
>JAJZOA010000077.1 GCA_021852225.1 Planctomycetota bacterium | reverse complement strand
TCCGCGGCGTGTAAGACCTGCTCCCGCACCCGCAGGACCAGGGCCTGAATTTCCGCAGCAGTCGGTTCCGGCAGCGGGCGGCCAGCGGGAATTTCGAGCTGGGCACAAAACGCGGCGGTAATCGCGTTGGCGATTCGGCCAATTTCAAAATCGACTTCGCGGCCGTCACGCTTCCGGACCGTTAACATACATGAATTTAAATTCATCAAAATCTCCATTTGATCGCGCGCCAGTAGGCATATGCCGATACACGCCGGCACACATAAGCCGTTTCGGATATTCACGGAAAAGCAGACGGAAACGAATTCAACCCGCGCCATGTCACATGAAGCCACAAAGCCACAGCGCGTGCAAACCCATACCCGTACCTTCCCGCGAAGGTGTTGGCAATTTAAGACGCCCGCGGAGCGGGCGATTGTCGGCAGGTCTTCGGACTTGCGGGCTTGATGCGCCTGTTTCAGACGCGGTTCCTACTGGCCGTTGCTTCCCATTCTGACATGGCAGAACAGTGCATTTTACGGCGGTCGTTCCCGTTTACCGCTGCGGGGCAGTCCCGGATTTTCACCAGGTTCCCTTTTGCGCCACACGCCGCTTTTTCAGATTGCGAGCAACCTCGAAAGCCGTGTAGACCGACAACACCCACAACATACAGTATTCAGATTTGAATTGTCAACTATGCCTTGTGTTTGATGCTGCAAGCGCTGAAATTACCGCATATCAATTAATTTGTATCGGCGGATTTCCCACAAGCCGCATCGCTAAGCCGCATTTATCTGTCCTGATACCGTTCCATAAATTTGCGATCCAAGTAGTGCTTCAGCCATAACGCCTTTTTCCCGCCAAATGTTAAGCCACCCCAACTTCCCAGCGCCCGTTGACCGCCTAAACTCGCGATAAGCAGAAACTTTTTTTGCGGCCGGAAATGCCGCATGGGGGTGCCCGAAAAAAATGCCCGCAGATTATGCCGCAAGATCGGTCCCTGGCGCACGGCGTATACGCCCGCTTTGGCCAGTTTCCGGTTCATCAGGGTGATACAGTCCCCACCGCCGAAAATATTCGGGTGGGAAACACTTTGCAGTGTCGGCGTTACCACCATCGCCCCGCTTGAATCCACCGTCACGCCGGAATCAGCGACTATTTGAGGCGGCTGCACACCGGTGGCCAGAATGGTTAATTGTGATTCAAGTCTTTCGTCACTGTCCAGCAGAACACTTTCGGGAGATACATCTATCGCGCTGACTTCCGCCATGACGGTTATGCCCAGCCGCATAAGTTCCCGTTCGGCCTGTCGTACGAATCTCCGGGGAAAGCCCGCCGCCAGACCGCGACCGCCGGCCAGCAGAATACAGGTCCAATCGGTTTTTATTTTGGTCAGCAGCTTAGCCAGATTGGCCGCTGTTTCAATACCCGCCAGACCGCCGCCAATGACCACCACCGCAAGCTGTTTGGGCCGCACCATATCCAATTGTTCATGCAGGCGGTGCAAATTGGAAACCGGTTTGACTGTGGTGGCATATTCGTGTCCGGGGATGGCCCCCTGAATTATGCCGCTGCCCAGATTCAGGGAAAGCGCATCAAAATGCACGGTGCGGCCGTCAGTCAAACGCACCTGTGCGGTAAGCGGGTTAAAACTTTCCGCCATTCCGTCAATTAAATCCGCGCCGGCGCGCGATACCAGTTTCCCCAGGTCCACGGTTGCGTCGGCGCGGCTGTAGAACCCGCCCAGCATTCCCGGCCCCATGCCCGAATACCAGAACGTCCGTGGCGAAATCAGCGTGACCTGAATATCCGTGAAAATGTAATCGGAAAGATGCGCCAGTACATGGAGATGGGCATGACCACCGCCAAGTAGCACAAGTTTTTTCGGCATGGCGATCTCCTGTGGTCGGCCCGATTCCGAATGCCGCCAATGGTTTGCGCCGGCAATTTACAAAAAAAAGCCCAGCCCGCCAGGCAGAGAAGCTCACGCAGTACGGTGCACAAAACGCAAACTGACCGGCGCCTGGTACGTTCAATTATCAACATTTGGACAGAATTTGAAAGAAATGCGCCGGGCCGTTATCCATTGCCTTCCTCCGGTGTTCATTGTGGGACCTGGTCGGCCGCTTGGCGGCCACCGCTAACCCTGATCAATACCGGAATAACATCCGGGCGATCCCCAAACAATTTCAGGACGCGGCTGGTAAAAGGCGGCCCCGCAAAACTAAAAAGGCCGGGGCGTCTTTTCGCGGCCGACCTTACATTCCAATGGAGGCAAGGGGACTCGAACCCCTGACCTTCTCGATGCCATCGAGACGCTCTCCCAACTGAGCTATGCCCCCGGAATGTGAACCCTTGAAAATAGCCGAATCAGAGGAAAAACACAAGGCCACTGAAATTTCCGACCGTCTGGCGGCCGGGGGGCGGCGGACCATCTATTGCGGCTAATTGTGGTGAATCAGAATATTTTCGGTCGCCCGTGTCAGCCCGCTGTTTCACCAAACCGTGCGGTGGCACATATCGGTATATTGGCGGCTTCGGCGACAGCCGACAAATATCATCCCACCTACGGAAAATTCAAAACCTGCCTCGCTTGGGTCCACACTAAACGGCTGGCGGTTATGCATGGGCCGCCGACTTATTTCGGATAGTGCTTGCGGAATGTCGGCAAAGGAGTGTTTTTATGAACGAACCGATTTCACGCAGAACCTGGCTGAGCATTCTGGCCGCCAGCGGCGTTGCGCTGGCAACCCAAAAAACAGCCGAAGCGTTCGATAATTCGCTGGAGCCGTGCAATGTCTGGCCGGCATACGCAAGCAAGGTTCGTTTTTATACCCGTGGCCACTATCGCTATGTCACCTCCAATGACATTCCGGACCATAAGGTCGGACATTTTCCAGACCGCCAATGTCCCAATGCCATAAGTCCGCAGGATTTTCATTTCCGGATGCCGCTTCATCCCGTGGGCAATTCAAGGTTTATGAAACTCATCAACCGCATCGACTTCGGCGTGGCGTTGGACGGTGTGGTATTCGATCCCGGCACCGCCGGATTCTGGCATCAGCAGCGCGATTCAATCTGGAATTACGCTCTGCTGACGGGTTTTGGCAATCTGGGTCTGGACGCGAGCCACGCCCATGTGCAGCGCGACGGCACGTACCATTACCACGGCGTTCCGACGGAGTTAATTAAATCCCGCCATGCATGGGGAAAAGTAATGTTGATAGGTTATGCCGCCGACGGTTTTCCCATATACGGCCCTTGGGGATATGCGGAAGCCAGGAATGTGCACAGCAATGTGCGGGAATTGCGGACCAGCTACCGCCTGAAGCGTGGCGAACGGCCCGGCTCACCGGATGGTCCGGGCGGCCGCTATGATGGGCGCTACACTGGTGATTTTGAATATGTCCATGGGTTGGGAGATTTGGACCAGGCCAACGGCCGGTATGGCATAACTCCGGAATATCCGGACGGCACGTATTATTATGTGGCATCTCATGCGTTTCCCTTCATTCCGCGATATTTTCGCGGAACACCGGACCGCAGTTTTTACAAGCAGCCACCCCGCGGCGGCCGACGTGGCGGACGCGGTGGCGGCAACGGCTTTGGTCCGGGCGGAGGTGGCGGCGGATTCGGTCGCCCCGGCCCAGGCCCTCGGCCATTCGGCCCGCCGGGTGCGGATGGCGGCTATTGATTCACCAAACGATTCCGGCCTGCAGTGCGCCGCATTGCAGGGCATCCGGATTGAACCGAAGCAAATTTCTGCTATCCGAATTCACTATCTATGAAAGGACGAACAGTCACCTTCCGCCCATAGACGCAATGACTGCGCCCCGCACAAAAGCTCAGTGAACCGCCGCTTCCGTCTGTTGGGCAAGTGAATACATGCCGCGATAGTTTGCAAAATGGATCAAAGCCCGTAAACATTGATCTTATGGTCCCACAGAATCCGCTTTTCGGACTTCTTTAAGCCCAAAAAAGGCCCGCGGATCCGCCGATATCCGGCCGCATACCTGCAAATCATACAGTTCAATCAAGTTCTTCCACTTATGCACTATTTTGCGACGGAATCCTTCCGTGCTGGCCGTTGCGCCGTGATCAGGCGATGGTAACGGGCTATTTCCCGGCGGGTCAGATCATTGTAAAAAAAGCCCCAGCCGCTGGCCTGGTGGGAACCGGTTTCAGTCATCAACGTAGGTTCCATATCATTGCTCAAATTCACATTAAATTGATCGGGTGGTTCAAATTCATTCCACTGGCATAAAAACAGAAAGTGCGGGAAATATTTATCCGCCACCCGCCATTGCGTACGATACGTTTCGCCATAATTTTTGCCGCCCGCATCCGGTGAAAGCCAGTTATTCAGCCCGGCCCCGGGTGATTGAATAGCCGGATAACCACTGGCGACAGTTAAGGCCTCCGGCCGCCCATGATGAAAAGTCGGAGTGGCTTTCTGGTCATACCACGACCAGACGCCATACCGCTGTTCTTTCGTATACTCCAGCCATGCGCCAACAAACCGGATGGTAAAACGCGGGTCGTGTATGACCGGCGGATGCGCAAATCGTGGACCATTCAAATACAGCAGCAGCAGTGGCTTATGATGATACCGCAAATAAATATGCCGGTATTTCCGACGATTGATGTAATGGTCATAAATATAATTCACCTGGCTGGTGTACCATGGCCCGGTGTAGGGGGTGGTATGGTTCAACCATACATTGTGCTCCGGCCCCATGAGGAACACGACCTTGGGGTGTTGCCGCATATGTGCATATAAATGAAACAATGCATTGTTGGAGGCGATGCATTCGCGGGCGGTTGCGTCGGGGAACGGCCCGGTCAGATTGTTCGTCCAGTCCAGCTCCACAAAGTTGATGCCCATCTGGTTGAACCAAAGCGTCTGCTGGCGCAGCACGCGCGAATCCAGCGAACTATAGTGACCCAGCACCGGCTCGGCCTCTTCGTGCCCCCATTGGGCGTAACCCGGACCGAACCAGGTTTCATATTCCATGCCGATTAAGTGCTTTGGATCCGTAATGATGTGAAAAACCCGCCGCTTCACCAGAACTTTAACCGGCATCGAAACGACGTTGCCACCGTGAAGAGTAATCCTGTTGATCCCCGGCTCCGGCAGCGGCAGCAGCAAATGCACAACGCCGGAAGCCAATGTGGTCTGTCCGGCACACCAGCGCTTGCCGTTGACAACGGCCTCGATTCTCAATCCGGAAATCGGCGCTTTCTGTGCTGTTTTGGCGGTCCCGGTTACCACCACACATTGCCCTTCAAGCAGACTGGTTCGATTCACCGAAATCCGCAGACCTATAGCGCCAGCCGCATGGCCAACACCCGCATTCGCCAGGATAGCCAGCAGACATATAACACTGGAAAACAGACGATAATTCATTGCCTTTTCCTGTCCGTCCGGCTTGAATTTTTGCATACAACACCAATGCGAATAGCGCCGGACCAAGCTAACTATAACGCCGGAAAATACTTCCGCTTGCATTCCTCCATTTACCATTGGTGCTCGGCCACACCTGCAATTACCGGTTGATGGCGGGCCATGAGGCCGCGGGCGGCAAGCCACCCGGCCAGCGCAAGCGCTTATACGCTGACGATGCACAACAAGACCCGTGGCCGCCGGGTCGCGCCGCAGGCTTATCCTTAAACCATGATTGCCGGTGTAACAAAGCATGATCCGTTTCAATCAGGCCGCTCCAATCAGACCGTTCCAATCCAGAGGAATCCGTAAAATCCGCGGCTGCATCCGCGAACCATTGATGCCCGGGTGACACTTCTATTTCGGCTAAGGGGTGACAATTCTACTTCTTGACAACATGGCGAAAATCAATTCCCTATTGCGAGTATTCGGCATGCCATGGTACTATCTAAGGAATAAAAGGCACACAGGAACCGGTGAATTACTATGCACTTTCCAGTGATCTTTCATCCTTTCGGTCTAACCGTGCCTGTTCACCCAGCGGCGGAAGCTCTCGCTTATCTTGTCGGTATAACCTGGTACGTCATTAATCGTTTGCGCACATCCCCATCAACTCTGAATATTCAAAAGAACGTTTGGCTGCTGGTTTTTATGTTTTTCGGATCGCTGGTCGGGAGTCGTCTGCTGGCTTGGGCGCAAAACCCCGAATTGGCGATATCACTTCTGGCCAACCATTTTAATTGGATGTTGCTGCGCGGCGGGCAGGAAGTGGTCGGCGGGCTGGTGGGGGGTTGGCTTGGGGTGGAGCTGGGAAAAAAAATCCTGCGGATCACTGGCTCCACAGGGGATCCGATGGTACTTCCTGTCATGCTGGGAATGATGATTGGGCGCGTGGGCTGCTTTTTTACCGGTCTTGCGGATGGTACATGTGGTTCTCCCACGAATTTGCCATGGGGTGTCAACTTTGGCGATGGCGTTCCGCGACACCCCACGCAGCTTTACGATATCCTGTTTCTATTCCTCCTGGGCCTCGTGCTACTGGGCCTGGGCCGTCACCGCATACCGGGCGTGCGATTTCGCTTATTCATGGCGGCGTACACTGGTTACCGGTTCCTGATTGATTTTCTCAAACCCGCCCATTGGACCTGCCTTGGCTTAACGGCCATTCAGTGGCTCTGTCTGCCTGTTTTTGGCTATTGCATGTATTGGCTTCTGGGAAAACTTTCGTTGCCGCAGAAAAAAGACGTGGCGGTTCAACTGGAGGCCGCGGGCTGATTTATGGCAGACCGTCCTTATCTATTTCTTGACCTGACCACCAGCGTCTGTTCGAGTTGCCTGCGGAAGGTGGAAGCCAAAATTGTTCAGCAGGATAATCGCATCTATATGTATAAATGGTGCCCGCAGCACAAGCTGGAAAAAGTTCTTATTTCGACAGATCCCGATTTTTATCGCATGCAGCGGGATTTTATCAAGCCCGGGCAGATGCCCCTGAAATTCAACACCCCGATACGCCATGGCTGCCCCTATGACTGCGGCCTGTGCCCGGACCACGAACAACACAGTTGCCTTACCCTTGTTGAAATTACCGATCAGTGCAATTTAACCTGCCCGGTATGCTATGCCGAATCCGGGCCACATCGGCTGACGCACCGCAGCCTGGAACAAATTGAATTTATGCTGGATTGCGTCGTCGCCAATGAAGGCCAGCCGGATGTCGTCCAGATCAGCGGGGGCGAACCGACCCTGCACCCGGACTTTTTCGCGGTGCTTGATGCCGCGCGTCGCCGCCCGATCAAGCATTTGATGCTGAATACCAATGGTCTGCGTATTGCTGCGGACGACGCTTTCGCCCGCCGGCTGGCCGATTACACGCCTGGGTTTGAAATTTACCTCCAATTTGATTCATTAACCGCCGGACCGCTGGTTGCACTGCGCGGCAAAGATATCCTGGCGACCCGCCTGAAGGCATTGGATAAATTAAATAATCTAAATATATCCACCACTCTGGTTGTCACGCTGGCCAAAGGCGTGAACGATGATCAAATTGGTCCCATTATCGATTTTGCCCTGCAACAGCCGGCCGTCCGCGGAGTATCGTTTCAACCCGTGCAGCGAGCCGGTCGTCTGGAGGGTTTCGATTGTGGCGTGGATCGGCTGACGGTTTCCGAAGTTCGGGCCAATATTTTATCGCAGACCTCCGTTTTTAAGCCCGCGGATGTCATACCTGTGCCCTGCCATCCGGATTGTCTGGCCATGGCCTACGCCCTGAAACTCAACGGTTCGGTCACACCGCTTACCGGACTGATGGACCCTAAGCTTCTGCTTTCCGCGGAGGGCAGCACCATTGTGTACGAGCGAAATTCCGATGTCGCCCGGGCCCTGCTAAAGGCGTTTGCCACAAATCATTCGCCCGAGTCGGCAAGCCACGCCTTAAGCCGCCTGCTTTGCTGCCTGCCCGCAATATCAACACCCGCGGACTTAAACTACAAAAACGTGTTTCGTATCATCATTATGCAGTTCCTGGATCCATGGAATTTTGACGTGCGATCCGTCAAGCGAAGCTGCGTCCATATTGTTCATCCAGATGGGCGAATCATTCCGTTTGACACGTTTAACATGTTCTACCGGGATGGAAAGGAAAAGCGCCTGACCGAATTACGCCGCCTTAATGGATACGCACTTCCGCTGGATATTCTTTCGACTGATCCTTCATCGCATGAAGCCCACAGAACCCGGACCCTGTCGAACGCGCCCTGATTGTCCGAATGGTGATATTATGAGAATACTGCTCCGGATTTTTCTCTTTATAGTCTCCATTGTACTGGGCATATTTCTAATTCTGGCACTTATTTTTTTCGCCCTGCTGGCTTATTGCGCGTTGTCCGGGCCGCAACATTTTAAATGACCAAAAATGAAGCCGCCGCGAACAGAAAAACGCGACACCCAGGTTCTTATCGCAACCAACCGACGTAACAAACCAATCGCAAACCATTCCCGCCCCGTCGCAACATGTTCGACAGCCGCTTTAATCACGGCAATCCATCGCCATCTCCCATTCTGCCGAAGGCGGTTCCCAACAGCCCGATCCGCCACGCCGAGGCCGGCAACCCCAACCCGTCAGGCCTCTCCACCGGTCCGGTTTTGACGAATTGCTACCAATTAACGATGCAATGTAGACGTACCCTCAGACCTTCAACTACAATCCATGGGTAATGATATGTTATTGCAGGCCCAGATGAATAGACCACCGCAAATTGACCTACAAAATATTCGGGAATACCAGGGTACGCGCTCTGCCGCTTTCGAGGAATTATCGGTTCAACTGTTCAGATCTGAGTTGAAAGGCGCCCTCGAGTTGGTCCGCGTAAATGGGGCCGGAGGAGACGGGGGTGTCGAAGCATTCGCGACGCTGCAGGGTGACCAGGAAATTGGACTCCAAGCAAAGCTCTTCGATCAACTGGGTGCCCCGCAGTGGAAGCAAATTTCGGCCTCGGTAAACTCCGCAATACACAATCACCCGAAACTTACCAAGTATTACGTCGCTGTCCCACTTGACAGAAGCCCATCGCAGATAGAGAAATGGAACAAACTGGTCAAGCAATGGCAACCGAGTGCAAGGGAGAAAAGTCTTCGGCGGAAAATCAATTATGTATGGTGGGGAGCGTCGGAACTCCTCAACCTCCTCACACCGCCATCCCAAAGCGGAAAGCTCCACTACTGGTTCGGTCGCCACCCATTCTCCATCGAATGGCTAGCTGGTCGCGTCGATTCTGCTCTAAAAGATTTGGATTGCCGCTACACGCCCGATCACCACATCCAAACGGATTCTGAAAGACGCCTAGACGCATTTTTCCGGAAGGCTAGCTTCACCAACGACTATTACGGGATAGTCAAGGCGGTCTCCGACGCAGGTCGAAAACTGCATGAAGCGGCGGCTGCAAAAGAAACCAAGCGGGCGGCCCAAAAAGAATGCAAAATCTTTGTCTCTGCTATTCAAAAAACATCACGCGGCTTTGGAGATGGCCGGCGCGTTCCGCCATTTAGTGACGTCCGTTCATCCATAGACGACCTGAAAAATGCCGTCCAACAGCTAAATGACAAGCTGGAACAGGCAACAGCATCGCCCGAGGAGCGAGAGAAATGGCCACATCGCCGTGGCCCCTTCGGCTGGCCGCTAACGTTGCTGGTCCGCCTGGCGGCCGAACTGCGAAATTTGGACAGTTTCCTGTCGCGATTTGCCTGCGCCGATTCCCGTAAAGCCATCGTAATTGGGCCTGCCGGATCTGGAAAGAGCCATCTTCTCGCGAATGCTGTCCACCAAGCACTCAGCCGGCAACAGCCGGCATTATTGGTTTTAGGAGAACATTTTACGGGTAATAACGACCCGTGGACTCAACTTCTCGCCAAGCTGCAATGGGAGGGAGGCGCGTCAGACTTTCTGTCCGTACTCAACGAAGCTGCCGATATATCGGGCCATCCGGCTTTAGTGTGTATCGACGCAATCAATGAAAGCTCGGAACGGTCCCTCTGGCGGAGCCATCTTAATGGATTCGCGAGAGAATTCGAGCGCCATCCGCATGTCCGATTACTCATCGGTTGCCGAAGCGATTTCGTGCAGCTAACCCTGCCGGATGCTGTTGCCAAGCGAACTGATAAATCGTGGGCGACAATTAATCACCGGGGTTACGGCGCCGGAATGCTTGATGCTGTTGCCAGTTATTTCAACGGTTACAATATCCACGCCGACCATCTCCCGCCGTTATTGGAAGAATTCCAGAACCCGCTTTTTCTCAAGACTTTTTGCGAAGCGTTTGAGAACTCGCCGTTACCCAATGGCCCCATTACGCTAAAAAAGGTGATGGACCAGCGAGTGTCAAAGATTTGCACAAAATTACTGCACGACATCGACTGCCCGATACAGACGACGCATCAGGCCATCGAACTGGCGGCTGAGCTAATCCAGGCAAACCATGGCATGGCCGTGCCAATGCAGACGATAAGGCCCAAAATTGACGCACTGTTCCCAATCCAGGGTGAATCGAAATCACTCTATCGGCACCTCAGGTCAAACGGTTTCCTGGTGGAGGTTGGTTGTTATCGCGCTCCAACGGACCCCGAGGCGCAGGTGACCGTCCGATTTCCATACGAACGCTTCTCCGACTATTTCATCGCAGAAAAGATGATTCGCCCGTTTAAAACCGCCAACGCCCTGAAATCCGGATGGACGAAAGACGGCACGCTCCGACGCATCAAGAGTCCGCCCGAATTCCGCAAGCTGCAAGGCATTATGTGGGCCATGGCGATTTTGCTCCCCGAGCGATTCGGAATCGAGGTCGCCACGCTCATAAAAAACCGTGAATTATTCCACCAAGTGCACTTGGACTTCCTTTCGTCCTTACCTTGGCGCGGTGCCAAGTCATTTGGGAAGGAGAGCCACCCAATAATGATCGCGTCTAAACGGGTAGGCCTAGATTCCTTGCTTTCATCTCTGCTCCGCACATCAACGATCCCCGGCCACCCCTACAATGCCGACTACCTCCACAGTCGCCTGAAACCAATGACGCTCGCACGGCGGGACGAAATTTGGACCAAGGAAATTTCCACAATGGTCTCGCAAAGCGGTGATTGCGCGCCCGGACTGATCGTGAAATGGGCCCTCCGCGTTCAACAGAATCTTGTCTCCAATAATCAAGCTCTGCTCTGGGCTCGTGCGCTCGCGTGGTTCCTGAGCAGCAACCACAAGCCATTCCGCCTCCGCGCAACACTTGCCGCAATTCGTATCCTCGAAGGAAGGTGCGAACAAACCGCACAGTTGGTCTGGGATTTTCACGACTGCAATGACCCTTTTATTGCAGAACGCGTCTTTGCCATCGCTTGTGGCGTAGCGATGAGAGAGCGAAAGGCTGCCGCGATTCGGCTTCTTGCCGGCGCGGTGTACGAGACCGTTTTTGCTGGCAAATCCGTGCCGGCGCATATCCTGCTTCGGGACTACGCACGTTGCGTGCTGGAGCTCGCGAACAACCGTAATTGCCTCCCGACGCGGATTGATCCCAAGCGATACCGCCCCCCTTATACCTCCAATTGGCCGCAAATCTGGACTGAGACAAGGGTAAAGCCAATCGAAAATGCCAAAGGATGGGAAGAAATCAAAAGCTCCATCCAGCCGGCATGCACCAGCATGTACGGCGATTTCGGCCGATATGTCATGCAATCACATGTGCAACAATTCTCCGGCGTTCGTATCAAGGAGAAGTTTAAGAAGAAAACCGCCGAAATTCCGTTTAACGCAATGACGGCCCGCCGCTGGGTTCTTCAGCGTGTGAAACAACTTGGCTGGACACCGAAGCTTTTCGGCAATTACGAGCGGGACCTTCCCTGCAAGGGAAGGCAATCCGTAGATGTCGAAAAGTCACGCGTAGAAAGGATTAGCAAAAAATACCAATGGATCGCACTTCACCAATTACAGGCTTATCTCTCCGATCATTACCGCCTCACGCGTGGCCGGGGAGAGGACAAAGCCCCGCCGTTTGATGGAACATGGAATTTATGGGCACGCGATTTCGACCCCTCACAGCCCCTGCGCGACCTTCCGGATGAGGGTGATTCCGGAACGAATGATTCTCCCCCAACGCAGCGCCCATGGTGGGACAAATACCCTGATCCGCTCACTGATGACCAATCAGTACCTGACCGCGAAGCGTGGGTGGTGGCCAAACCAGACAATCTCACCGCGCTCATCGATATAGGGGGCGCACCCGGTCGCGACGCCGATCACCTCGCCGTCGCGGGCCATTATGAGTGGAACGAGAATCTTCCCTATTACACGGCCGAAAGCGAAAACGGCCGGCTTAAAATGTGGCTTCATATTCGCAGCTGGCTCGTGCGAAGAGCGAACCTGAGGCCGTTTGTGGCTGCGATTGAGAAACTGCACTTCTGGGGCCACGGGTGCATGCGCGTCGAAGTCGGACAGGGATGGCTCGGTGAATACCCCTGGGGGCAGGCCCACCGAGAAATTGGGCGCCGGTGCGAGAAACCAGATGAATGGCTGCAAAAAATAGAAATCCCGCACGTGCAAGCGGTCTGCGAATACAATGGCGGCCTTATTCCCTCGCCCCAGCTGTGCAAGGCTCTTGGTGCCCGTTGGGCCGGTGACGATCTCAACTTCGTTGGCACCGACGGGACCACAATTTTCACCTCGCCGCCCCCAAAATACGGTGCCGAAACACCGCCGGCCATCGTCCTTCGGAACACACTCACCGAACGCTTGCGGCAGTCGGGCTGGGAAATCGTCTGGGGGCTGCTTGGCGAGCGGTGCTGCATAAGCTCAGAAGCGAAAGAGTGCATCGTACCGAAGATCGCTGAATTCAGTGGCGTGTTCTACCGTAAGGGAGATTCCCTGGTCGGCGGAATCACGAACCACAAGATTCGCCCGATAAAACGTTAATATCTAAGGCCCGGCGCGTTTAGGATTCCCGCGGCAGTCGCCGTCATTAGTTCACGGTGACTGCCTGTACGCCCACTTCAAGGCCGGTGAACTACACATGGACGAATCTCGCATTCCGATTTCAAGCCTCCATTGCTCGCTTTCGTCAGCCGTCGTTCAGGGCGTATTGTACGCTCCAAATCTAAGTTCACTGTCAGCGGGCGGCCAAAACCGGCCAGTAACCCGCCCGCCTTCCCGTCGGCCTTTATTGACCTTTGACCTTTGATCATTGTTCATTGAATCGCTGCCCGTCGCCGGTACCGAATCCGCGACCCTGAATAACGTAACCCTATTGGAGGCAATTTGTTGGCCAAATTTCTTTTTAATACCGCCGGATATTCCATACTTCAAAAAGGCCCGCGCGTTCCAAATCAGCATGGCCCGAATTTGCGGGAGATCAACTTCTCCGGATGGATAATTTCGCCGTTGCCGCCGACATACAGGCAAAGGAACCCTGCGGCCTCCGCAGTTGCCCGGAATGCGAGCGCCCTGTCTTTTGATGATTTAGATTGGCCAATATCGCGGGGCAGCACCAGAATACGCCGGAAATAATTTGCCACGCGGTCCGCGGCACGATCGGCCAGCAAAGTCCGGCGGTCGTTCGGCGGCTGGTCATTGCGGGCCGGGGACCGGCTTCCGCGAATACTATGGACGAAAGGAAGTGCAGCACACGCCACAACTGGCATAAAGAATTCGCGCCCGGCCAGTCTTAATCATCCGCCGCATATCCGCATAGAAAATCATTAATTTTTACAGGTGAGTCTCATCCGCAACTGTCCTGAAAAAAATGTGGATCAACCGTTTTGGCCCGTTTGTGCGAATGTTTTGACTTAAAATTCTCGATTTGATGGGCGTCTTACGGCCGCTGTCGTAAAAATTGCCAACCTCTTTTCGGCCGTTCCTATTCCGTGCCGATTGCTTCTTCCAAAGCGCAAGGCTTGCAATTCCTGCCCATAGCGCCATAATTCTGGGTTTGCGGTCTTCCGGGATCATATTCCCGCCGACCGCGTTTGACCGCGCCATCCCGGCGGAAGTTGTTCCGCAGGGGGCGCGTTGGCCCGGTACAGAGTTTGCACCACCGGCCCGTTGGAGAACAGGCGTCGTTTATGGATTATGCGCTTATAGTTGCGACAGCCCTAGGGGCGATTGCATTGTACCTGCTGCTGCCGCGCGGCCGGTCTAATTTGGTCAAACTCGGTGCCCTGACCGGCGTTTTGGCGCTGGGATTGGCAATTACCTGGGTGATTCATTTGTCCACAACCGTACATGCCGGCCAGGGAGCAGTGGTTGCAAACATATTCTTTTACGCATTTGCGGTATTAGCATTGGCATCGGCCACAGGCGTGGTGTGTCATCCGCGGCCATTGTATGCCGCTCTTTATTTTGTACTCATGACTTTGGCGGTTTCCGGTCTGTTCATCATGCTGATGGCGGAATTTATTGCGGTGGTACTTATCATTATTTATGCCGGTGCCATATTGGTGACCTATGTGTTCGTCATTATGCTGGCCAGCCAGGGCGGCGAGGCGGCCACCGCGCAATATGACACCCATAGCGCAGACGGATTCATGGCTATTCTGGTCAGTTTTGTGCTGCTGGGTACCGTGCTGCAGGTGATGTTTTATACCGGACCGAATGGATTTATGCATCCGCTCGCGGCCGGGCAAGCTGCGGTGCATGGCATGGGCAGCCTGGAACTTCTGGGTGCGAATTTATATTCGCGCTACGCACTTCCACTGGAACTGGCGGGCATTCTTTTGACCATTTCCCTTGTGGGTGCGGTCATGATTGCCCGTAAAAATGAACCGACCGCCCATATTCTGGGCACGGGAGACTTGCCTGCCGAATGATTGGACAGGCAGATGACTTTTTAAGCGGCGAAAACGTTATGCAAACTTTTGGCAATCCGATGCTTTACCATTACCTGGCGCTGGGTGCAGCACTTTTTGCGCTGGGGCTGGTTGGCTTCATGGTGCGGCGAAACATGATCATGATTTTCCTTTCCACGGAAATCATGTTTCAGGGAATTGCCATTAACCTTATTGCTTTCAGCCGCTACTGGCAGAATTCCGACGGTCAGTCGTTTGTTATTTTTGTACTTACGGTCGCCGCGGCGGAGGCTTCATTGGCGCTGGGGCTGGTCGTCATGTTGTTCCGCCGACGCCAGACACTTAATGTGGATGCCTGGTCAGATATGCAGGGATGAGCCGTCCTGCGGCGGCAGGCATCCGACGTGGTTTTCGGCCGCTGGACTTACAGGCTTTTGAGTTATGATTTTGGGCATATTGCCCGGAGAGTTTTGTGTTTTCAGAAACCCTGGCCCTGCTTGGCGGATTGCACCTGACGGCGCTTCAAACCGCATCGCTTATTCCGGTTTTCCCTCTGGCGGCGGCTGTTATTATTACCTTCTTCGGATCGCGCCTGTTAAAAGGCGGTTCGCACGCGCCGGCCATAATCGGCGTCGGTATTTCGTTTGTGCTGGCCTTCGCACTGCTGATGGCAATGCAAAGCGGCAAGCTCGCCGGATCCGATTCAAGTTATTTGCAGACAAACCTGTGGACTTGGATTACCGCAGGCGGCTTTAAAGCCCCCATCGGTGTTTTTGTAGACCCGCTTTCCAGTCTGTTCCTGGCGTTTGTAACCGGCATTTCTCTTCTGATTTTCATTTATTCCTCCGGTTATATGGCCGGCGATTATGGCTATTACCGCTTTTTCGCGTATTTAAGCTTTTTCGTGTTCTCGATGACCGTACTGGTTCTGGCCAATAATTTCCTCCTGGTTTACCTGGGTTGGGAAGGCGTCGGTTTGGCCAGTTATCTGCTGGTGGGGTATTACTATCCCAAGCCGGCGGCGCGTGATGCCGCCACCAAGGCATTTGTCGTCAATCGGATTGGCGACGCCTGCTTTGCGGTCGCCATCTTCATTATTTATCTGAATTTCCATTCCTTGCAGTTCGCTGATGTTTTGTATGCCGGATTGGCCAATCCGGTGTTTATTATGCATCACCATACCGCTATTTTTTGGATCACGCTGCTGCTGATGCTGGCCGCGTTCGCCAAATCGGCGCAGTTTCCGCTGCACGTCTGGTTGCCCGATGCCATGGAGGGTCCCACACCGGTTTCCGCTCTTATTCACGCCGCCACCATGGTCACCGCCGGCATTTACCTGATTGCCCGTTGCATGCCGCTGTTCCGGCTGGATGTGCCTGTCCTGCATCTGGTCGGCATTGTCGGGTGCTTCACCGCGTTCATGGCGGCCACCATCGCCACCTGTCAATACGACATCAAACGTATTTTCGCCTATTCAACCGTATCACAACTGGGCTACATGTTCATGGCGCTGGGTGTCGCGGCTGGTTCAGCCGCGGTGTTTCATGTGTTCACGCACGCGTTTTTCAAAGCCCTTTTGTTTCTTTCGGCCGGATCAGTCATGCACGCGATGGGCGGCGAATTGGATTTCCGAAAAATGTCAGGTCTTCGCAAGCGCATGCCTATCACCACAGTCTGCATTTTAATGGGCTGTCTGGCACTGGCCGGTATGCCGCCCTGGGCCGGATTTTTCAGCAAGGGTGAAATTCTGGATGCGGCCATGAATTCCTCTTGGAGATTCGGTCCCACGCTGGCCATTTTTGGAATGCTGACAGCTCTGATTACCGCCTACTACACTTTCCGCGTATTTTTCCGCGCCTTCATGGGGCCGGAAATACTTCCGGAAACAGCGGGCCATCATGAACCATCCCCATTTGCTTTGCCGGCCGAACCGGGGGATGCACATCACGGCATGGATGCCTCGCACGATGCACATGGTCATTCGCATGCGGGTGCCAACGGCGTTCCCGTGAGTCTGGATGGTTCCATCCGCATGTGGGGGCCGCTGGTGCTGCTGGCACTTGGTGCCACCCTGGTTGGCCTTCTGGGAGTTTTTGGCGGCCACGGACACGCGGGCGGTTGGTTTGCGAATTTCCTTAGTCCCGTTCACCTGAATCAGCAGGTTTCCGCCAATGGTACCCCGCAGCCGGTCAGCGCCGCTGTACGCGTTAATTCAACCGTGATGATGGGCCTGGACGCGGCTCTGGCACTCGGTGGAATTCTGATTGCATTTTATTTCCATCTCTCGAATCGGGCCGCCCGGGCGTT
>JAJZOA010000201.1 GCA_021852225.1 Planctomycetota bacterium | reverse complement strand
GGGCACATACACGCCGTGCCAGTGTGTGGTGGTGGCCTCCGGAAGCCGATTGGTGACATAGATTCGCACCCGTTCACCCTGCACCGCTTCAAGTACTGGATGAATCATGCCATTGTATCCCCAGCATAAAGCTTTAAGCCCGGGGCAGAATTCATTCCACACTTCCATGGCCACCAGATGAAACACTTTCACACCATTTACAATTTTCCATGGAATGGTGCCGGAATTGGGAGATTCCACTGGTATATAATCCCGGCCCGGCAGGCCGGGCGCAAGAGGCCTGGCGTAGAGAGCTTTACGCAAATCTGCTGTGTCCGGCAGGCCGGTGGAATGATCCGGCGAGTCGGCGTGTGCCGCTTCAACTGCCGCGCCAGCGGTCTGGCCACCGGTGCCCGAACCCAGCATGGCTGCGGCGGCACCAGCCGCCACTCCGGATGCCAGCAGATTGCGACGGGATAATCCAGAACGTATGGAAGTTGTGTGGGACATATCTTGTGGCATATACGGTTTCCTTATTCATGAGATTTGGTTGTCTTGGTACCGATCGGTTTGTGTGTCTGGGGCAATTTAAGGATTTGCGCGGCTGCCGGAAGCCGCCCGCCAATGGCGCTTTCCAATGCTGCTCTGGCCATCCAATACTGGCCGGCCGCCTGCACGGCCTTATGCTCTGCCCGAATTTCATTTTGCCGGGCCAGCAGCAATGGATATGGCCCGGCGTACATGCCGTTGTAGGACAGTTGGGTTTCTTGCAATATTCTCTGGCGCAGCGGCACCAGAATATTGCGGAAAAAAATGGCGGTATGACGGGCCGCGACCAATTTCACCCAACGGCGGCGCACGGTTGCCCGCACGTTGACAGCTATTGCGTCAATTTTTCTGCAATCAGCCAGAAATCTGGCCCGCGCGCGGGCAATGGCCGGCTGGCCCTGATTAAATATGGGCAGCGGAATGGAAATGGCCGGCCCTAGGGTGCCTGCCACATCGGGATCGCGCACATAATTTAAGCCTACTGTTGCGCCAGACATGACGCCGGCGGCACCCGCCATTTTCAGCGTGCTCGCCGCCGCAAGCAGTCGGAAACGGGCTGCGCGAATCGCCAGACTTTGCCGAATAGCCAATGATTCCAGTCCGGCCAACTTCGGATCAACCATGGGCACCGGTGGCAGTTGCGGCTTTATCCGCCAGGAGTCCCGCGGTCCCCACAGGCCCATCAGTGCCGTTAGCGTCTGGCGATCTTCCAGCATTCTGGCGCCGGCATTGGCGTATGCGAGTCGGGCCTCCTGGTATACCTCCAGCTTCTGGTCGTAGGGAAGTTGTGCAATATTCCCGGCCTCCCGCAGATGGCGGGCAAATATCGCGCTGTCGTGCGCAGCGGCCCTGACCTGCTTATCCAATTGCCACAGTTGCTCGTCCATCTGTACCTGATAAAAGGCGGTTTTTACTTTGGCCGCCAGTTGCATGACATCCGCGGCCACGTCAGCTTTTTGTGCGGCAAATGCCGCTTTGGCAATGCGCTTCCGCGCGCTTAGGAACAGCAGGTCAAGAAATGTCTGGTCTACACTTGCGTCCCACCCGTGGTAAGGTCGCGCCGGAAAGCGAAGGTCGAAAGAAAACACCGGATTTTTCAACAGGCCTGCCTGTACCAGATTTGCTTCGGAAACGCCCAGATTCTGGTAATCCGCCTGCAATGCCGGACTGTTGAGCAGGGCGATTTGCACCGCCGCCCCCGCCGAGAGGTTGTGGGACAACAGCCCGGTGACCGCGGCACGAATCTTCTTATCCGCCCGGGCACTGTCATTCCAGATAACCTGCCGACCCGTGCGATGGCGTATCGCGCTGGCCAGTGAATGAAATCCCGGTCGCGGTGGCACCGTTGCGCAGCCCGCCAGCAGCAGACCGCTGATAGCCATGGCTGCCTGCGTGATGCGCCGCCCGTGCCGGCGAGGCCATTGCCTGGCGGCTTTGCATATCGTGGTCAGTAAAAATGACGAATTGGATTGTATTATCACTGAGGGCCTCCCTTCATGTTCATGCCCGGCATGGAACCCATATTCATTTGGGGCGTGGATGTGATGTTTCCGGGCTGTCCGGCTTTTGTCGGCAGGCCAGAAGTCTTGCCGGCCGCGGACGGAGGCTTTTGTAAAATAGCCACCGGTGGCTCAGCAATTTGCTTATTGGGATGTGCCACATTCAGGAAACCCGTCGCCGGAATTGCCGGACCGGGCGTGGCCTGCGGATCAGCCGGACCTGCCAAAGCCGCTCTTTCCGTATTGCTTAAGTGGTTGTCGCCTCCCGATTGACTACAGCCTGTCACCGGCAGACATGCGGCGCACAAAAGTGCTGGAATAATATACCGTGATTGCATACAGCCTCGCGGAAAACTGTGGAAAAAAATGCGTTACAGTCGCCGGCGCGAACCGGCAGGAAAAACAAAGTGTGCGCCCCGAATGTATCAGATAATCAGTGCGCAGTGCTGCGACAACAGCGATTGCCGCTGGCGAGCGGTCAATGGAAGCGCGGGAGTCGCCCCACGCGCTTGTGAAATTGCAGAAATGTTTTTCAAGCGATCATGGGTCAGCCACGTCAAAAGACTCGGCGCGGCCGGAGAGGCAATTTCAATTTTGCGGATGGACAGTGTGCGCGCAACCAGTTGATGGCAATCACAGTCTGGAACGCCGCTGCGCCATGCCGGGATTGACCCGACAGTTGAATTGCCAACGATTATTTCATGGTTGGAACGGGCGACCGAAGCGTGGCAGCGGCAGCGGTTGAACCCAAGTCCAAACGACAGGCACAATGCCGTGATCAGAATGTATTTAAGCGCAGCGCACATGAATAAAGTGTAGAAACGGCGCTGTGGAGTGTCAAATTTATCGCGGCGCATATTCATTGCGAAGACAGCGAACCTTACCCTGTTTATTTATCACCAGATGCGCTATCTGGATATAAGACCGGCGGCCAAGTTGGGTGAAATAAAACAGCACGCATTGTCCCTTTTGCGTGATGACCGCCGGATGGTGTCCTGGTGCGTTATCCAGCGTTCGCCTTCCGGTGGCGCCAGCCAGCACGGTGGCGTTGTATACCCAGTGTCCGGTGCCGGATTTTGATCGGTAAACTCGCAGGCCACGACCCGCGTCGGTAATCAGCCAGTAGGCATGATGCCATCGCCATACAAACGGCGCTTCCTGACTGGGCCACGCCACAACCTGCCGGTCATCATGCCAGTGATTCAGATGATCTGATTCCGCCATCCAGATGTGTGATCCATGATGTTCGTCCTTGTACCACATGTACCATTTTCCATGAATTTTCCACAATGTGGGGTCAATACAACGGGCCGAAGACAGCGGCACTGTGGAAATAAATTTCCAGTCGATGCCGTTTTTGCTGGCAAAATGTTCAATCGTGGCACGGCCCGTCCAGCTGGTAAAAATGCCGTGC
>JAJZOA010000140.1 GCA_021852225.1 Planctomycetota bacterium | reverse complement strand
AGTGCCGGCAGAACGGTATATCCCGCCAGAAGGCAAAGCAGCAGGCCACCGCCGCCAATAATGCCCAGTTCCGCATCTCCGCGAAAGCGGGTCAGCGTGGCTACAAAAAAAGCCCCCGCGGCCCCCCAGGCATGCGGTAATAACCGGCGGGCTGACATACCGAAAAACCCTGGCCCAGATGGCTGTATTTCGTTCATAGCGTTTGGCTTCGCGCCGGTAGCGGATCAGGATTTGAATCAGATAATCCATGCCGATACCAATCAGTGCGATGACAAAAATGGTTGAAAGAAGGTTCAAGCGGCCTACCGTCAGTGTGGCGTAGCCAAAGGTCCAGGCGATTGCGATGGAGAGGGAAAAAGCGGCAAAAAAGGCCAGTCGCACCGATCGCAGCATGACGACAAGGCCCAGAAACACCACAATCATCGCGACAATTTCCGCCCAGTTGGTGTCATGCGTGGTGATGCGCATTTCATCCGCTGAAAGCACCGGCCGACCGGTTAAACCAACGCGAAACAACGCCGAAAATGGTTGTGCCGCCGCCTTCATGGCGGCGTGAATTTTGACCAGCGGGGCGGAAACCGCCGCCAGCGAATCAAATGTAAATTTCGGATAGACCTTAATCAGCAGAATATGATGCCGCGGATTATCCGCCGGATGAATATAGTAATAGCCGAATGCCGCCGGCGTCTGTTCCACCGTTGGGCCAAGTGTGGAGATATCCGGCATGGGAATTCTGGTTGAACCCCTTGCCGGTTGCCGCAAAGTTGCGATCCAAGTCTGACAAAGCTGTGTCACAAACGCGGCAGTTTGCGCGTCGGGTGGTCCGGCGGCGGCACCGTGCAGAAATCTGGCGATGCGGCTTTTTCCAAGCAGGCTGGTGAGAAACGTGGGGCGCGATCCCCAAAGCGCAAGCAGCGGCGCAAGCGTTCCAGAAAATGCGGCGGCTTGTTTCACCTGACGCCATCGGGCAAACAGCAGCGACTGGGAACCAAGCTGTTGTAACGGCACGCGGTCATCCACGGAAGCCACACTGTTTGGCAACGCTTGCAGCCGCCGGGTTATCGCATTGGCCGCCGCGATCCATTGGGCTGTGGTCGGCGGATGCGCCGGGTCAACGGGCTGCACCACAATAAAGGCGGCCTCATTTTCCGGAAACTCGTGAATAAAAGACAAATACTGGTGAAAAAAGGGAACTGTGGGTGAAAACAGTTTGTTTTCGTCAGTGGATACGCGCAGGTATCGCGCCGCAAACAAAGCTGAAATACCCGCAAGAACTATCCCGATTATCAGAACAGTCCGCGGGTAACGAATCAGTCGCAGGGAATGTTTAAGAATTTTTCGATGCGTCATCTGCGTGCATCCAGATAGTCGCCGGTTGCCTGCCAGACGGCCTTAATTGCGGCAACCAGCCGTCGACCAAGTGGCGCGGGTATCAATTCACAGGCCCCAAAATAATGTCCAAATCAGGCCCGGACCACATTTTTCGCCAGACCCATGACTGTGTTCCATGCCGCGCCGGGAATTCGTTGGGTGTCCGCCAGAACCGCTTCCATTGCGTGAAGGAACCAGTCCATATCCTCGCGCGTGGCGACAATGGGGGGAAGGAATTTAATCACTTCAGTATGGTAGCCCGCCACCTGGGTAAGTATATGGTGTTCCTGAAGCAATGGCACAATAATCATCTGACCGAATACGCCGAAATTCAATTTATGCAGGGCATCCCACGCCAGCCGCAGTTTCATCGAATGTGTGGGGCGGGCAAAATCTATGCCGAACATCAGTCCTTTGCCGCGCACCTCGGATACAAATGGACAGGTTTTGCCGATTTCAGTCAGCCGGTTTATCGCATAACGGCCAAGCGTATCGGCATTTTCCACCAGTTTGTCTTCCTCAATGACCTGCATGGTGGCCAGAGCGGCGGCCATAGCCAGGTCATTCTGGCCGAAGGTGTTGGAATGCACGACGCAGCGTTCCATGGAGCTAAAGACGCAATCCATAATTTTCGGCCGCGTCACCACCGCGCCCACTGGCACAAAGCCGCCGGAAAGTCCCTTGGCCACGCACACAATATCCGGCTCCACTTCCGGCCAGTGTTGAAAGCAGAACCATTTGCCGGTGCGGCCCATGCCGGACTGCACTTCATCAATAATCAGCAATGTGCCGGCTTTGCGGCACAGGCGTTGTGCCGCCGCCAGATAGCCGTCGTGGACCACTTCACAGGTTTTGCCCTGAATCGGCTCGAGAATAAATGCGGCGACATCATGATTGGCCAGGGCCTGTTCCAGGGCGGCCAGGTTGTTAAAAGGAACCGCCGAAGTACCGGGCAGCAGGGGGCCGAAGCGGTCACGAAAAAACTCCGCGCCGTTCACCGCCAGAGATCCAGTCGTCAGGCCGTGAAAGGCATGTTCCACATACACTATTTTTTCGCGGCCGGTGGTGCAGCGGGCGAATTTGAGGGCGGTTTCAACAGATTCCGTACCGCTGTTGGTAAAAAATACGCGGGAAAGCCCCTCCGGCATGTGCGAAACCAGAGTTTTGGCCACCAGGCCGCTTAAGATACTGCAATCCATGCGGACCAGATTCGGGCTTGCCACATCCAGCAGTTCATGGAGAACCGCGCGGATTTTGGGATGATTCCTTCCCAGCATGAACACTCCCCAGCCGGTCAGAAGGTCCAGATATTTGTTGCCATCCGGGTCCCAGAGGTAGCACCCTTCGCCGCGGACATAATTTTTGTCGAAACCAATGGTTTTAAGCATTTTAACAAAGGCGGGATTCACAAACTGCTGATGCAGATCATACTGCAGTCCGCGATGTTTTTCGACCCGGGTCATAAATGTGTCAGACATGCCAGAAAATCCTGTGTAACAACCGATCCATTCTTTAACGAAACTGATTATAGCGGGTTCAACCGAGTGCATCACGTCATTAAAAATCGCCAGTGGCGGCGGGACGGAATCCGGTGTTCGGGAATGGCATTCGCGTAAACCTATCGCGGGCCGGCGGCTTGCCAGCGCATGGAAACAAGTCGTATGATCAACCCGCCTTCAGGTGTCAGGAGATGGAATATCCAATGATAAATCCAAATTTACGGCAGGGACAAAAAATCGGCGTCGGCCTGTTTGGTGAAAATGGACACCAGATCGCCGCGAGCTTGATGCATGATTCCAATTTTCGGCTGGTTGCCCATGCGCAAATGTCCGTACGCGGCCTTCCGCCTGCGGCTTTGGAAGACGCATCCGTCGCAAAGGTGGAAAGTCTGGAGGATCTTTTGGCGAATCCGGCGGTGCGGCTGGTCAGTTTGTGCAGTCCGCGCCGCGCCGACCAGGCGGCACAAGCCATAAAATGTCTGCAGGCCGGACGGCATGTATTGGCGGAAAAGCCGTGTGCCATGACACTGCCGGACCTTGATCGTCTTATTAACGCCGCGGTCGAGTTGGGCTTGGTATTCCGGGAAATGGCCAACGATATTGGCTGGCAGCAGCCATATCTGGCCTTGCGGCGCATGGTGGAGTCCGGCCGATTGGGCCGTGTGATTCAGGTTCTGGCTCAGAAATCTTATCCGATGCATGCGGGCCGTCCGGATGATGAAGATGTGGATGGCGGCTTATTATTGCAATGTGCCTCCCACACGCTGCGAATGATTGAACAGGTTGCGGGTCTGCCTGTTGAATCCATTTATGCTATTGAAACCACGCGCGCGGAAAATGGCACCGGCCTGCGGATCGCCGCATCCCTGATGATGCGCCTTGGGGGTGGCGCGCTGGGCACGGCGGTTGCAAATTACCTTAATCCGCGTGGGTTCGGCCTGTGGGGGAATGAACACCTGCGCATTTTTGGCACCCAAGGCATGGCGGAAATAACAGATGGTGGGCAACGTACCCGTTGGTACACAGCCGGAGGGGATGCGGGACCTTTGGAACAGGTGGAACCGGGCAAAGATCAACTAGACCTTCTGGCGGAAGAAATTGTCAGTGGCATTTCCCGCCAGGCGCTGGAATTGCAACTTCATCCAACGCGGATGGCAATTCTGGCACGAAACGCTGGCCGTCCAGAATAAATAAGAAGCCTCCGGACCGCGGGTTGCCCGCCGCAGCTTACAGCAAAATACTGTTGAAGTCCGATCGCGCTGGCTTAGGTCGAAGGCCCGCGTTTCTTTTGCGGCGCATACATGCGGGCAGACAGCACGGCCGCCCAGATTGCCAGTGGCAAAGGAGATATGAACATCAGAAAAGAAACCGCCATCGATTGATCTTCCAGCGGCACAATATGAAACAGTACCAGCAGGCTGCGGATTGCCAGCAGGGGAACCATCAGAGCCATGCTGATGCGGTACGCCCGCCCCAGCGGCATTTGGTTGGGCCGGTTGATCATGGCAATGAGCGGACTGATCATCACAATCATTAGAACGCTCCAGAGTCCGTTCGAGAGAAAAATCACCATACCGAACATGACGGTGATCAACGCTGTAATCGTGGCATGGTTGGAATTAATAAGCGCCAGCAGTGTGGCGCTGCTGACCTTTACCGGGGGCGGCAACAGTTGGCCGTTTTTGCCCTGACCAATCGGCATTCCATTGGACTGAGCCAATACAGTCTGCAATTGCCGGACAGAAATGCTTTGCCGGGGTGTGGCGAACATCGCCCAGGACCCGGTGTAGATCAGATGGTTTTGCGTCAGAACCATGACCATTGGCATGGAAGTGTCACGGTACAGGCCCGTCACGTTCGGCCGCACGATAAGCTTCCCGCCCGATCCGACAATTTTGAGCGGCTTTTTGCCGGGCGTGGGTATGACTGACAATCGTCCGTTGGTCAGCAGCATGGGATCAAAAGATTTGTCGTAACTGACGGCGAACTGCCGGGCCAGATGCATGATGCGGCTGGCCATGGGATATCCCGTCAGCAGTGAGCTGGCAAAAAGCACCAGCAGGAATGGCCAGAGAATTACAGTCACGCGGTAGCGAGCTGCAATCGCCCACTGGCGGGGTTCTATCAACAGCATGAGAATAAGCGCAAGCAAACGCGGTGGCCGCTGAAAAATAATCGGCTGGGGCTTTGCGGGAGGGGTGGAGGGTGCCGGCGGCGGGCTGGACGATGGGTTTTGTGTCATGTTCTGGCCCCGGCAGGAGGAGGAATCCACACAGGCCGCGGCGCGCATGTACGCCACGGCCGCGGGCAATCATTCAGGATCGGCCCTCAATCGTTAACTCGCCCCAGATATTCGCCAGTGCGGGTATCCACACGCACTACCGTGCCCTTATTGATGAAATCAGGCACGTTCAGGATCAGGCCTGTTTCCAGGATTGCGTCTTTGCCAACATTGCTGACGGTCGCACCTTTGATGCTTGGCGGACAGTCCTTAATTTCCAGTTCAACCGTGTTGGGTAATTCAACTGAAAAGGGCTTGCCCTGATACATGGTGATCTGCACGGCGGTATCCGGCTTCAAATACTGCACGGCTTCGCCCACCACATCGCCGGAGAGTTCCAGTTGTTCGTAGTCGACCAGGTCCATGAAGCAATGCCGCCCGTTATCGGAGTACAGGTATTGCATCGGCTTTTGTTCGAGAAACGCTTCTTCAAGCGTGTCATCCACGCGGAATCGCTGCTCTATAATGCTGCCGGTCTGGGTGTCCTTAAGCTTTACCTGCATGAAGGAACGCCAGTTTCCCTTGGAAACTTTGGCAAAATCATGGACGACATATAGCTTGTTGTTGTATTCGACCGCTACGCCTCGCCGCAGGTCGATAGCCTTGATGGACATGCAAACCCCGTTTCAGGTACATAAAAAATAAGCGCCGCACGGCGGCGCTATTCGCCAATTGCCCTCATGGGGATTCGAACCCCAGTTACAGGCGTGAAAAGCCCGTGTCCTAGGCCTCTAGACGATGAGGGCGAACCAGAGCCGAGCATTATACCAAGCCTTTTGAAAGGCGACAAATCGTCTGAATTCGGGTTCAAACGTGTAATATATCTCCCTGTGGCCCGGAGGATATGCCGGCATTGGTCTGCCGAAGGGATCGGTCCTTTGAAAGAGACCCGGAATCAGATTTAGCTCGGATTCGGCATGGATTTAAATTAGACCTCCAATCGGCTAACATTATTTGTACCGAACTCTGGACGGCGAGGCTGATTTTGGATTTTGCAGGAAACCTGGTGTGAACACGAACGATATTCCGCCCCCAACATGGCCTTTTCTGCTGGCAACCGCCATCACCCTGGTTGTGGGACTGGTCCTGTGGCTGGAAGCTGTTCGGGTGGCGCGGCCGCTGGTGACGCTGCTTATGGTTGTGGTGGGTGCGTGTGGCGGCTTTCTTGTACCGGTATTGTGGCACGCAAGTCTGGCCCGCCTGACCACTGTCATTACAGGTATTATTGCCGGACTTATTCTCGGTGGCCTGCTGTTCCGCATAACTCAGGCTGTTTTGGCTGCCCTGATCGCCGCGGCAATAGTGGTGGGGGTGGCGAGTTTTTGTGATGGCGTCTGGACCCATAGCGCATTGCATAGTCTGACTGAAGCCGTGCAGAAGGGCAGCGGAAAAACAATCGCCGCGTCGCAGCCAACGGATCACGCTGCGCAATTGCCGGGCAATAAGTCGGCGGCATCTACCACCGTCAGTAGGGGCGGCAAGGCTGGTTCTGCCGGTGCCGGAACGCAATCCCGCAAAATCAAACCCGCTTGGCTGTGGCAGGTGGTCACGCGCGTGTATGTGAATATTCATGATCGGCTGGGCAAGTTGTCCGCCGGGCAACGCAGTGCCATGTATGCCATGGCGGCCGGGGCGGGACTCATTGCGCTTCTGCTGGGAATTATTTTTTCGCGGGCAACAAGTCTGGTGGGAGGGGCGTGGCTCGGAACGCTGATGATCTTTGCCGCGGTTGCCGTAGCGGGGCAGTGGTATAGCCCGAAAAATCTGGCCTGGGCCAACCAGCGGCTGCATCCGCTGTGGATATTCACCGCCTGTGGCCTGTTGGGTATGGCCGCGCAATATCGCCATATTCACCGGCAGAAGAAAAACAAAAAGAAGGACGCCACCGAGGAAAAAAAATAGTTCCAATACATATTTCCGGACGCTGATTTCCGGCAATGCCGAAGGCGGCGAAAAATCAGAATACTTATTTTTCATCAGGGATGATGCTCACAATGTCGCGCCAGCCAACCAGTACATCCGTCTGGACGAGCCTTTCCATGCCGGAATGGCATCAGCGAATACTGCATTTGTACGCGCACTGGCGGTTGTTGGCCCGCAACTTTCCTGTTCCAGACGCCCGCTGGGACGCGCTGCTGGCGCTGGTCGGGCTGATTTTTCTACTGATTTCCTGGCGGCATTATCGAGCGGTGGTAATGGCCAATTGCGCCGCACTGGGCTGGTATTTCGGCATGTATCTGGTGCATTGGTCCTTTGTGGCGGCGGTGGCGGCGGCTCTGGCGGGCACCATTCTGGGCCTGCTTTTAGTGCCGGTCATGCAGGCGACGGCGATGGTGGCGGGCGGACTGATTGGCTGTTTAGGCGGCATTGCGTTGTGGCACTGGTTTCATCAGCCGCCGGATTTCCGCTGGGTGCCCGCGGCCGTGGGACTGGTTCTGTTGTGTGTGGCGGGGCTGTATTTATTTCGACTGGGGGTGGTGTTGCTGTGCACGCTGGAAGGAGCTCTGCTGGGGGTGGGCGGTTTGCTGGGAGTCATGGTGGCTTGCGCGCGGCCTGCACAGAATCGCCGCCTTCATGCCCAATTGCTGGATCACCCGGTTCGTTTATTTACGCTTGTGGCGGCGGTAACTGCGGCATCCATGCTTTATCAATATTTGCGCTGGCGATCCGCAAAAAAAGATGGAAAAGCCGAAAAATAGCGGTCTCCGCTGCCGCAGGCGGATTGTGGATTACTCACCAATAATTTTTACCAGAACGCGCTTGTTTCGTTTGCCATCAAATTCGCCATAAAAAACCTGCTCCCACGGGCCGAAGTCCATTTTTCCGCCGGTAATGGCGACCACCACCTCGCGGCCCATTATTTGACGTTTCAGGTGTGCGTCGGCATTGTCTTCACCGGTGTCATTATGCCGGTACGCGTCAACCGGTTTGTGCGGCGCAAGTTTTTCCAGCCACTGGCGGTAATCCTCATGCAGGCCGGCTTCGTTGTCATTAATAAATACCGATGCGGAAATGTGCATCGCGTTGCACAGCAGCAATCCTTCCTGAATGCCGCTGCGGCGGACGCAATCTTCCAGCCGCGGGGTAATATGCACGAAATCCACCCGCTGGGGAACGTGAAAGGTCAGATATTCCGTAAAGCTCTTCATGCCAAATTACCGTTTGATTGTGCGGCCATCCGCCGGCGGCCAACGGCCTGATACAGAATCAGGACGCAGATGATTTTATAGCCGACCATTGCGGCTGGCAAAATATTGTTGTGGGTTATTTTCGTGCCGCTTGGATTGTGGCAGCCGGTTTGTTAGCATGGAGCAGGTGTACTGGAGCAACCATCCATGAGCGACTGGCAGGAAGCGGAGCAGCGTGTTGAACGCGCACATGACCTGTATGAACGTGGCCGGTGGGAGGAAGCCGTTTCTGAATTGCGTCGCGCCATAGAAATCAATCCGACCATCGGGGCATGGTATTTTAATCTGGGCATTACGCTGGACATGATGGAGCGTCATGACGAGGCTTTGGCCGCGTATCGCAAGGCGTTGTCTCTGGAACCCGAAGACCTTGAAACACTTAACGCGGCGGGGACGGACTGTGTCCGCATAGGGCGGTACAAGCAGGCGATCCGCTTTTTTGAACGTGCCCAGCAGTTGGATGCGGGCTTTGAGCCGTGCTACTGTAACCGCATAACCGCGTACAGTGAACTTGGGGAGCATGAAAAAGCCGAGGAGATGTTTTACCTGGCTCGACAGTACCGGGAAAAGTGCCCGGCCTGCTTTTACAACATGGGCTGTTCGCTGTTTGCCCGCGCGAATTACGAACGTGCCCTGTGGTGCTGGCGGCAGGTTCTGGAAATGGAACCGGATTATCCGCAGATTCATGCCCGCATTGCCGATGTGCACTGGGCCAAGGGGCAGTTGGCGGAGGCCCGGCGGCATTTAATGGAGGAACTCCGGTGCGATCCGGGGAATCTGGATACGCTGCTGGACCTGGGTGAACTGCTGATGGAAATGCGTCTGCCGGCGGCGGCGGGGGAAAAGTTCCGTCAGGTGCTGGACCTTGAACCTGAAGAACCGACCGCGCATTATCAACTCGGCGTTCTGGCGGAGGCCCAAGGGGATAGCGGCCTGGCGCTGGAGCGGTTCAAGTTTGTGTTGCAGCATGACCGGCATTACAGCGGTGCGCATCTGCAAATAGCCCAGATACACCACCGGCGGAAGAGTCGTGCCGAAGCGGTGTACCACGCGAATTGCGAACTTTCCCAGGCCGATCTGGATGAGGGGACGCTGCTGGCCCTTGGCCGTCTGTTTATGGATATGCATCAGCTTGAATCCGCCCGAACGGCGTTGGAGCGGCTGGTGGAAATGAATCCACGGCACGTGGAAGGCCACCACGCGCTGGCGGTGACCTTGCTTCTGGACAACCGTCTGGAGGCGGGCATAGGCCAATGCCGGGCGGTATTGAAACTTCAACCCAAGTATATGCTGGCGATGTCCAACCTGGCGCTGGCGTATATCAGCCGCCACGATTTTGCCCGTGGGCGGTACTGGCTGGATCAGGCACTGGACATTGCCCCGGAAGATACTCAGTTGCGGCAGATTCAAACCCGTTTTCGCCTGGCGCTGGCCTGGTGGAAGCTTCGGCAAGCCATGGGACGGCTGGCGGCACATTTCCGACGCCGGTCAGAATGAATTTTTAGACGGGTCGGTGAATCTGGCTTCCCAGATGGCGCATGGTGTCGGAAACCGATTCACGCCTCATGCCTGCGGCGGTCTGCCAGTCAATCACTTCTCCAGCAGCCATCTGGGCTTCAATCCGGCGGTTACCCTGTACACCGGTTTGGGACGATGCACCGCGCGGTTACGGCTGGGGCGGCACAAAGCCGCGGCGAATTGTGTTTTCCGTAACGACCTTCGCCTGTGCGAATTGCAGAAGGTAGTCGGGTCCGCCGGCTTTGCTGCCCAGACCGCTTAATTTTGCACCGCCGAACGGTTGGCGGTTGACCACTGCGCCCGTGATGCGGCGATTGATGTAAAGATTGCCAACCGCCATTGTGTGGCGCACAAAGTCAATTGTCCGAGGGTTGCGGCTCATGATGCCACCGGTCAGGCCGTAGCGGCTGTTGTTGGCCAGAGTGACCGCCTGATCAATATTTTTTACGCGAAAGACCGCTAGAACAGGGCCGAATATCTCCTCCTGCGCCAGCATGCTGTCCGGATTTACATCGGCGAAAATAGTCGGTGGAATATAAAAGCCGTCAAGGTTCCGCGGAACCGTGGCCTGAAAAACCAGGTGTGCTTCCGACTTTGCCTGTTCCACCGCCAGTGCAATGCGATCCCGTGCCGGTTGATCTATGACCGGGCCGACGAAGGTGGATGAATCCGCGGCATCTCCAATGCGCAGGCTGGCGGCGGCATCCATAAGTTTTCCCATCAGCGAGTCGTACACATTCTCCAGCACAATCAGTCGAGAGCAGGCACTGCATTTTTGGCCTGCGTATGAAAAAGCCGAGGCGATGATATCCGGAATTGCGTCATCCAGATTGGCGTCATCATCCACAATAATCGCATTTTTTCCGCCCATTTCGGCTATCACGCGTTTGAAATGGCACCTGTCGGGCGCGGCGGCCGCGGATATAATCCGCCGCCCGGTCGCCTCAGATCCGGTAAACGCAATCAGGGCCACATCGGGATGTTCGACCAGCGCCCGGCCAATGTCGTCGCCACCCGGCAGAAAGCCGATTGTGCCGGCCGGAAAGCCAGCCTCAAGCAGCGCCTGCCAAAGCCACCATGCGGTTACAGGCGTTTGCGGAGCGGGCTTGATCAGCACGGGATTGCCCGCCGCCAATGCCGCCGCCGCCATTCCGGCGGGAATGGCCAGGGGAAAATTCCATGGCGCAATAATGGCCGCTGGGCCAATTCCATGATATGTGTATGTATTCGATTCACCACTCACGTCCATGTTGCGGCTGGCCAGAAACCGCATCGCGCCAAAAGCCGCATAGCGGATATGGTCCACCGCTTCGCACACATCCGCATCCGCTTCCATCCACGGCTTGCCGGCTTCCACAATTTCCCAGGCCGCAAGCTCGTGGCGTCGCCGCGCCAGCACCCCGGCGGCTTTGTCCAACAGGGCGGCCCGTTCCCGCGGCGGTGTACAGCGCCAGCGGGCACCGGCTTCCACGGAGGCAGCCACAGCCGAGTGCACATCCTGAACCTGAGCGTTGGAAATTCTTCCTACAATCCGGTCCGGCCGGCTCGGATTCACCGATTCGCCCGTTGCCGGACGGATCATTTCCTTATGATTGATCACGGGATAAACACCAACCGGTTCGGCTGCCCGCACCTGATCCAATGCTTCGGCAAATGCTGAATATTGCGCGGTTATTGCCGGCCGCAGCGGCGGCAGGTGAGTGAAGCCGTCATCGCTTTTCGGAGGGGGTGGTGAAGAATTGGCGGGCCGCAAATCAGGCGGGAAAAGAATCTGGTCCGCGGGCAAATCCGTATAAGCTCGCTTCAGGAACGATTCATTGGATGAATTTTCCATCAGGCGGCGCACCAGATAGGCCATCCCCGGAAGCAGCGGCCCCATCGGGGCGTATAGCCGCACGGTAAAGTGACGGTCTACCAGTGAAGCGGCCAGATCATCCGCCATGCCATACAGCATCTGAAATTCAAAATCCTCCACGGCCAGTCCCTTCGCCCGCGCTATTGCCGCCCCGGCGCAGATGCTGCGCAAATTGTGCGTGGCAATCGCAGTGCGGACAAACGGATGATTATTCAGCAATTGTTCCAGGCATTGCTCGTAACATGCGTCGGTCTGGGCCTTGGTTTCCCAAACCGGCACCGGCCAGGAATGCTGCATTGCCACGGCACGTTCATAATCCCAATATGCGCCGCGCACCAGGCGGATGGTAACCGGCGTGC
This sequence comes from Planctomycetota bacterium, assembly GCA_021852225.1. The sequence goes on along the minus strand of JAJZOA010000140.1, from coordinate 5,037 downwards.
CGCGGACCTTGGCCCAGGAAATCAGATTTGTAACGATCTGCATTGCGTCAATCTGATACGCCTGCACCGCGATTCCGGCCCCGCGGAATTCACGGAATTCTTTTTCCTCCAGCAGTTCCTGAAATACCCGCAGTGTAATCGTGCGGTAATCATATTGTTCCATATCCACAGTGACCGAAGCCTCGGCAAGAGCCGCGGCGGAAACAATGCGCCGCAGGCGATCTTTAATGACTTTTACGCTGCCGTCCGGATCTGCCGGTCGTATCTGCGAATACAATGCCGACAGCTTGACCGACACATGCACCCGTGGTTCTTTTTGATTCCCGCCAGGCGCGTTGCGGACGGCCCAGGTTCGAATTCGACGATTTAATTCCGGAATTAATTTCAGGTAAGAATCCTGATAAGCGGTGGCGGTGGATTCCCCCGTGCTGGCTTCACCAAGAATATCCAGAGAAAAATCCATTCCATTCCGCCAGATTCGCCGCAGCACACGTTCCACCTGATCCACAGTTTCCCCGGCGATAAAGGACATCGCCATTTTGCGGCTTAACCGGCGGGCCGCGGCGGCGATCAGATGGGCGGCGGCGCCCTTTCGAGCTTTATGGAGTCCCCATTTCGCCAGGCGGGGCCATGGGATTGGCAATTCCTGCGATCCTAAATATATATCCAGATGTTCGGCCAGTTGCCGGTCATGTGTCAATGACGGCAGCACATCCACCAGGCGTAACACCTGCGTTTTGAGCGCAGAGTCGCTCAGCAGGCGGTTTAGAAACGCTTCGCGATGTTGTTGTGACGCACGGCGACGGTGACGGGCTTCCCGCAAAATCACATCACCCAGACGATGAATGTTCTGCTCTATGTCGGCGTTCAACGGCATGGCGTTACTCCTGACGATCGCCTGTACAAGTGCCGCTATTTTACCATGCTTTTGATTGCCGACGGGCCGGGGCCAGGGCGTTTTGCCCGCATGCTTTAAACTGTGCCCAAGGCGACCTGCAACACCGTTGGGGCAGGACAAAGTCCGGCGGGAATTATGTCGAACACCCCATTGACTGACGCAGAGTCGCAAAAATGCGGGTCAACGATGGATCGGCGCATCATGCTTAATCGCTGTAGCTAAGCGTTACCGGCTGCAGGAAGCTCATATCGGGCTTATGGTGGGCGGCTGTCAGGCGGAAGGAGTTTATGCCGTCAATTCTTGCCCGCATGGCCCGCAGGTATTTACGCTGTCCTTTCAGGCCGGGGTTCATCTGGCCGTTGCGGGCCGGTGGAAAGGCGACGTTCAGATAGCTTTCATACGCGGCCATGGCCTTTTCGTAAAGCGGAACGGCCGCGGCGAGTTTCTGGTCCGCGGCGTCTCCCAGGCGGAACTGCCGATGGTTCAATTGCCATTGAACCAGTCCCTGGAACAATGTTCCTTCGGCAGCGGCCAGGGCCTGATAAAAGCGCACTTCATAAATATGCGACCGATGCACGGCCCGCTGATCGGGATATTTCTGCAGAAATACCTGAAATTCATGAATGCTTCGCGGCGCGTTGATTTTGATGTTGCGGTAGCAGTCGTGAATGTTTTCCACCCGTGCCGGAAAATGTACCAGCATTTTCTTTTCGGTGTCCGCATTGAAAATACGGTTGGTCAGCCGCTGGGCATAAAAGCAGTCATCCCGGCACCAGAGCCGCAGACACATCGGCTTCCAGGAATGCAGAACTTCAATGCCCATGTCCGTGGGAAGCTTGGGCTGATGCAAGGCTCGGTTGTATTCGCACCAGGCGAAATAAAACGGGCTAAGGCCGTAGCGATAGGTCATTCCATGAATTTTCACACCATGCCCGACTGGGCCATGGCCGTTAAGGGGCTTAAGCAGTTTGCAATGAAATTCCGGGCGTGTCACCAGATAATAGACTTCGCCAAGTGAGCTTGAGCTGGAGGAAATCTTTTTCGGATCGTACCGGTACAGATGGGCAATGTCGTAGCGCCAGCGGGGGGAGTAATATTTGCGTTCAAAGCTCGTGCCAAGTTTCAGAAAATAATCATTGGCTTCATTCATGATGACATTGGCGTTGTTGGGCACAAATTTTTCACCATGGTAAAGTGACACCAGTCCGTCGAGCACCCATTTGTATTTGGTGTTCATGGAATGAAACTGGGCCGAAAGGTTGTAAGACATATTCCAAGCGTTGAATATGTACACGGATCCAAAATATGGCTCAATGGTGGCAATAGCCTGATAATCCGTTTCCAGTGGCCGCCATTTATGATTGTTCTTGTCACTTTCGGCGTCCTCCCAGAGCACCATCGCCAGGACGCCGCGGAATCCGCCCAGCGCAAGCCGCGGAAACGTCAACAGCAGATGACCAACGTTTTTGGCGTTGGCGGTCCGCTGCACCAGCGCGGCGCGGCGCGCATGAAGTGAGGGCTGAATCGCAAAGATTCCGATGAACAGCAGAATCGCGATGATCAGGCAGACAAGCTGGTCACGCCGCGCGCGGCTGCGCATGGAGGCTACAAGGTTCAACCGCGGCACGGATGCCGGCTTGGGTGATGTTGGAATCGGTGCGGGTGTGGTCATGTCAAGCCAGCTCCTGTTTTCGCAGCAGCAGATACCCCAGTGCCAGCGTGGGAAGGGCGCAGACCAGGGTCCAGAAAATATTGATTGCCAGAATTTGCCACGGCATGTTCAGGGACCGCACGATAAAGTGCAGCGCGTTAAAGCGGGTGAAGTCGGGCAACAGATGCACCAGAATATAAAGCACTTTGGTCATGCCGGCGGATATGATTGATCCGATCTGGTAATACCAGACCCCCTTAAGTTTGTTGTTTTCAACATAATTCAGCAGTTCAAATCCGTTGGCCGCATGCAATTGCGCGATAAAGGAGAACAAGTTGCCCAGCATATAGCAGACCATGGTTGTAAGCAGCGCCACCGGCCAGCCCAGACGCGTGCCGGCCACCACACCAATCGCTATCAGCAATGCCACTTCGCAGAAAATCACCAGTTCGCTTTTCGCCAGATTGATAATAAACGGCGATGCGGGCCGGACAATGGCTACGGAATCGGGTGTCAGTTTCAGCCAGTGACCGGGAACTTCGCTGACCAGCGTGATAACCAGGCTCCCCCCCTGGCTCAGCAGACTTCGCGGAAGCTGTATCGGCGTGACATGCTTTTCATCGATCCGGATGTTTTGCAGAGTTGTCCGGTCCCGTGGAGCCGCGGTGGTATAGGCCTGAAGCGCCGCAAGGGCGGGAAGCTGTTCATTTTCCTGTTTGTCCACGCCGATCATCAGGTTGACCGTAAACATTCCGTTTTTGGTCGTGGGAATCGTAAGCGGATTGAGGTGTTTGAATTCAAACGAGGCTACTTCCGGCGGAATGCCCGGGTGACGGTAGCTGGGGCCGACAATTTCCTGCTTTCCGTTGCTCTTAAATCCGGTGATAATCGGATTGGATTTAGGGAATACATACCCTGCGTGGTTGGCGGTACGGTCTGGATCAAGACCCGCGACATAACAGCTTGCGTGCGGAATGCCCCCGGTCTTATGCACGCCGTTAAAAAATCGCAGATAGACCATCGGGTTTGTACAGGTTACCCGTATGACCACCGGCCCCGGATTGTACAGCGCGCCGGTGCCCGGGTTTCGATAGCTGAAAAAGCCGGAGGTATGTTTCACAAACCACTCCGCGGTCCCATTCTGGTCCAGCGTAAGAGATTTTTCCTCGGTGGTCATGGGGTTGGCACGCGAGACCAGCGTGCAATGAATTTTCACCGGACCGGGATGAGGCGCATAGGATACCACGCCAAAATTAAACAGAATCACCGGCGGCGATTCAAACGAAGCCGGAAGTGATGGAAACTCAAAATAAAGAGTTTCACTGCTTCCACCTTTGAGTTCGCGCCGGGGTGGATTTGATGAATAGTGTATCTGCCCGGCGATTCGCAGTGTGCCGGTCAGGTTGTTCTGCGCCTGAAGCACGCCGTTTTCCGCCAGAAGCCGCAGTCCCGGCTGCGGGGGCACCCGGCGGATCATTTTTTCATAGCCATGCTTTTCCTGCTGATACAACACACGGGCATCCGAACGGATTTTTCCGTCCACAAGGGTCATATAGCCCCAGGTAAGCAACATCATGGCCAAAAGCAGTACTAGCCCGGCGGCCCACAACCCGAAAACCTTTCCCAGCAGCAGCTCCAGACGGGAAATGGGCTTGGCGCCGGTGGTGATCAGCGTGCGGCGTTCCCGTTCGCGCGGCAGCGCCAGACAGGCCAGAATTCCCAGGTACACCAGCAGGAGAACTTCCTGTGCCCGCAGAAAAATAGTCAGGTCCAGTCGCACCTTGCTGCCCGGGGTGTAGCCGCGCACGATCGCCAAACAGAGAATCAGGGAAATAAACAGCCAGATCACCGGAAGGACCCATATGCGGGCGCTCCAGGCGTCCAGCAGGGATACCCGCCCGATGGCCCAGGCTCGTGAAAGACCCGTTCTCAGACGCAATACATCCCGGAATGCCAGCAGAATAAAGGCCACAATCAGCAGACCAATGACCGAATCCGCGAATAGCGTGACATAATGAATGCCTGTTCCGTGGGGCATCGTATACTCCATATTGCTTGCGCCCGTAGCGGGCGGAATTCCGGCAGCGCGGAATTTTAACTGGCCGTCGGGGTGGCTTTTTCGCCGCGACGTTTGGAATCCACCAACTGCTTGAACAGGTCCTCAAGCCGCACACGCGGACGACCGGTCTGTACTTCCTTTGCGCCGCCCTGCTGGGCCAGTGCGATCAGTTGTTCCCGCAGGGAGTCGGAAACCTGCCGGGCTTCAAGCTGAAATACATCCTTTAATTCCAGCAGGTCCGTCAGGTTGCCGGCTATTTCAACACGGCCGCGATACAGAATGACCAGTCGATCGCAGACATCTTCCACATCGGCAAGCTGGTGGCTGGAAAGCAGAACGGTTTTACCCGCCTCTTTAAGCCGAATGATCATATTTTTAATTTCCAGCATGCCAACAGGGTCCAGGCCGCTGGTCGGTTCATCCATAAAC
>JAJZOA010000150.1 GCA_021852225.1 Planctomycetota bacterium | reverse complement strand
CTACTATGCGTAATTTTATTTATACGTATGCGAATAAATAGGATTGAATTGTAAACCGCTTACCAGTCTGATACAATCTATGGTATGGTAACGGTTGGAAAGTCTAAAAATCGTCCCAAAGCACGGAAGAAGTCCGCGACCAGTAACGGGAAGAAGACTGGCCGGACAACACTTTCCCTGAAGCCACACGCAAATCGGCGAGGGTTAAGGGTTGAATCGCGACGGATAACCCTTCAGGGTGCGATAAAAGCCCGGGCTACCGTGGCGGCCAAGCTGGTTCCGTCTAGTGAGGTCCGTTCATTCCATAAAGTTATCGAATTCTTGAATGCGCAAACTGACTATGAACGTATGCGCATAGTACGGTATAACACCACCACGTTTAACCTGGACCGCATGCGGCGTCTGTTGAAATTGCTTGACGATCCGCACACCAAATTCAAATCCGCTCATGTAGCTGGCACGAAGGGCAAGGGCAGCACCTGTGCAATGCTGGCGGCCATGCTCCAACACGGTGGCCTGAAGGTGGGGCTATATACCAGTCCGCATTTAATTGACATCCGGGAACGGATTTCCATCAACGACCGCATGATTTCACACAGCGATTTTGTAAAGCTGGTGCGGCGCGCAGAGGCGGCCATTCGCAAAATGGGCAGCGATCGACCGACTTTTTTTGAAATAATGACCGCGGTTGGCTTCTGTTATTTTGCCGACCAGCAGGTGGATATCGCAGTCATTGAAACTGGTATGGGCGGCAGACTGGATTCCACCAATGTCATCACTCCTGAAGTGACGGGCATCTGCTCAATCAGTTATGACCATATGGCGGTTTTGGGATCCACACTGGCCAAAATAGCCGAGGAAAAGGCCGGAATTTTCAAAAAAGACGTGCCGGCGGTCGCTTCGCTTCAGCCGCCGGAGGTGATGGCGGTCCTTAACCGGGTGGCACAACAGGTGCACGCACCGCTGGCATTTGTCGGATCAGATATTGAATTTTCGCACCGTTTTGAAAATACCCGTCCCATCGGCCCGCATGTTCGGGTAACGCTGATGACGCCCACATCCAGATTTGAACATTTAACCGTACCTCTTATCGGCGAACATCAGGCGGTGAATTGCGGTCTAGCTCTGGCGATGCTGGACAAACTCAAGACACGCGGAATAGCCATTCACGATGCCAAAGCGGCCGAGGGTCTGGCCCGCGTGGCCATTTCCGGCCGGATGGAATTGATATGGCGCGACCCGCGCGTCGTGATTGACGGTGCCCACAATGCGGCCTCGGTCCAGGCGCTATTCAAAGGCATCAGCCAGTACATTCCGTATGACAGCATGGTGGTTATTTTCGGCTGTAACTGCGACAAAGATATCGACGGAATGCTCGAACAGATTTCACTTGGTGCGGATAAAGTGATTTTTACGCGCAGTGCCAACAATCCCAAGAGTGCGGCACCCGAGGAACTTTCGGCTGCCTATGTGGAACGGTTCGGTAAAATGGCACAGGTTGCAGGCTCGTTTCGTGAAGCAATGGAAATTGCCTCGCGAGCGATTACGCGCGAAGACCTGGTAACGGTAACCGGTTCGTTCTACCTTATTGGTGAGGCGAAACAGCACTTTCTGCAACGGGGCGAACAGGCTGCCGTCGCCGAAAACTGAAATCCCCGGGCACACCGAAAACGCCAGCGACGCTTCGTCAAGCCAAAGACACTGTGGGGCGTCCGATATAAATCTTGAAAATCTCTTAAAATACGCCTACTTGGCAAAAAACAAACCCTTGAAAAATATAATCGCATGCCGTTCACGTTAGCTCCGTAAAACGCCGATAAATACTTTGAAATCCATCGGGGCAACGCCGGTCAAAAGCCGGGTGTCGGAACCGGGATCGGGCCTGCTGTAAGAGGTCTGGTAACTGTTGACCGGGGCGTGCACGATGGATGGAGAGCACTGAAGGCGGGTCAATGGAATTGATCCGGTGTTTTTTGGCGATGACAGCAGCATCGGCCCAGCCATTCGTGGACGTCTGGCGGGCAGTGCGCGGTCGAAAGGTTCAGTGCATTATGGAAAACCAGGTTCCCCAGCCACAGCGTATTCAGGACTTCCTGAATTATCTGCAATTCGAGAGGCATTTTTCGACCTATACGAGTAAATGCTACGGGGCCGATCTTAAGCAGTTCGGCCGTTTCCTTGCCGGTCTGCCAGATTCATTCGGACCGACCTCTAATCATGCGCCAGGTTCCAAACCGCAGACGGCGGAAACGGATCCGGTGCCCGAAGAATTTGACCGACTGCTGCTTTCGGCCGGTCCAGACAACGTGCGAGCGTACCTTCAGCACATGCGCGAGCACAACTATTCCAAGGCGACAGTGGCGCGGAAACTGGCCACTCTGCGAAGCTTTTTCAAGTTCCTGAACAAGCGAGGCTTGACCGGCAACAACCCGATGCTGACAATCCGCACGCCGAAGCTGGAAAAGCGCCTGCCCAAGTTCATGACCGAGGAACAGGTTACAAAACTGCTGCAGACACCCAAAGACACGGATCTGCTGGGCTGCCGCGACAAGGCGATGCTGGAAGTTATTTACAGCACTGGAATGCGCGTCAGCGAACTGGTGGGGCTTAATATTGAAGACATTGACTTTGCGGGCGGCGTGCTGAAAGTGCGGGGCAAAGGTCGCAAAGAACGCCTGAGCCCCATCGGCGAGACCGCGGTAGCCGCAATGCGAAAATATATTGAGATGCGTAATCATATTGTGCCGCCCAGCCAGTTGGCCACAGCGCTGTTCATCAACAAGCATGGCCAGCGGCTAAGCACGCGATCAGTGCGGCGCAAGCTGGATAAATACCTGATTGAAGCCCATCTGGATCCGGATATCAGTCCGCACACGCTGCGGCACAGCTTTGCGACGCACATGCTCAACCATGGAGCCGATTTGCGGTCGGTTCAGGAAATGCTGGGGCACCAGAGTCTAAGCACCACCCAGATTTATACCCACCTGACGACGAAACGCATTCAGGATGCCTATGATTCAGCGCACCCGCGGGCACATGAAGTGACCTGACCCGCGATCCGATCCGCTGCGAAAAATCTGGTGAAAACGGAATTCCTCACGAGCCGGAGCGACAAGTTCCGGCTTTTTCTATTTTGCGCAGGCCTTTACAAAAAAGGCATGATGCCGCGATGCGTTTATCGCACTTTCCCAAGCCGCGGTTAAGCCGGTTTTATGGCGGCGATGGAATAGGCGGCACGATTTTCGGCCTGATATTTACGTTCAAAATTAGTGCCCACGATCAGCCCATCCGGTGTTTGCACCGGGGAATCAAACGCAGCCGGAACAAGGCCTGAAAAGCCCGCCAAGACCTGCTGAATATGCTCAAAATAGCCGGCGTGATCGGTGACCAGACGGAATTTTCCGCCAGGGATAAGGATGCGCGCCACCTCCGCCATAAAGCCAGGCGCGATGAGCCGCCGCTTATGGTGGCGGGCCTTTGGCCAAGGATCCGGAAAATAGACATGCAGGGCGGAAATGGAATCCGCCGGAACATGGCAGCGAATCCACCAGACGGCATCGGCTCGCACGATGCGGCAATTCAGCAGCGCGTGGCGACGAAGGCGGTCAGCGGAGAAATCTGCATAGGCTTTGGCCCATTCGATGCCAATAAAGTTTGTCTGCGGAGACTTTTCAGCAACGGACACCAGAAAGGTTCCTTTACCCGAGCCAATCTCAAGTTCCACCGGGTTATTGTTGCCGAAAATTCCGGGCCAATCAAGGATTCCCAAGTCATCAGAAACATCCAGAAGAACGGGTTCAACCACCAGATTCGGACGAAGGGCCACAAAATACCTCGTAACAGACTCAATCACGCATTTAATAACCAGATGGCCATGATAACAGAAGCGGCGGGGCTGCGCCGAGAGGAATTTCGGACCATGGGACAATAGCCGATGGCGGAACGCCGGTATTACCGGATGGAGAAATTGGATAAATCCGATTGAAAAGGATAGGCAAAATGAAATATCCGGAAAATAATCGGGTGCATGTTGACTCAAAAAAGGGTCGGCATTAGTATCTTAAAAACTTTGTGCAATCTTTCACAACCTGCCTGCGGGGCGGTTGGAAAGTTTTGTGGTTGGTGTATGAACGACTTGGGATAGCGGCCACAGCAATGAGCGACAAACCATTTTTCGTATTTCCCCGATGGTCGGATACGGCCACAAAAGTGATACTGGCATGTGGGGTTCTTGTGCCCGTGTACTTGGTAATACTGCTCGGTTATGGGGCGAATGCGCGAACATTAAACGTTAATTACCAACCCGTGCAGCCCGTTGCCTACAGCCACGCCTTTCATGCCGGAAAATTGGGCATTAACTGCCAGTACTGCCACACCGATGTAAAGCGTGCGGCTTTTGCCGCTCTGCCCCCTACCCAAACCTGCATGAACTGCCACACCGCAATTGCCCCGCATAGCGCAGCGCTGGCTTGGATACGCAAAAGCTACAAAACGGGCATGCCGGTACCGTGGAAAAAAGTCAATGACCTGCCGGACTATGTGTACTTCAATCATGCTGCACATGTGAATGCGGGTGTAAGTTGCCTGATATGCCATGGCCAGGTGAATGAAATGACCCATGTATATCAGGCTAAGCCGTTGAACATGGCTTGGTGTTTGCAGTGCCATCGGAATCCGGCCCCCTACTTGCGGCCGCGGAATGAAGTTACAAACATGAACTGGAGTCCGACCGACAAAACCAAACTGGCTTCGGACCTGGGCCTTACGGTGGCCACGTTGCCCAAAAATCTGGGCAAATATCTTGTGAAGCGGTACCACGTTCCCAACAGCAAGCTTTTAACGGATTGCGAGTTATGTCATCACTGAGCGATCAGAATTTGACCGGTAAAGAATATTGGCGCAGTTTGGAAGAACTTGCGGATACGCCGGAATTCCGGCAGTTCGTACAGCGCGAGTTCCCAAACCGCGCTTCGGAATGGCTTAATGGCGACCGCCGGCGCTTTTTAAAAATTATGGGCGCGTCGTTCGCGCTGGCCGGTCTGGCCGGCTGCCGTAGATGGCCTGCCGAAACGCTGGCTCCTTATGCGCATCGGCCGGCAAACCGTGATCCGGGCACTCCGGTGTATTATGCCACGGGCATGGACCTTGGGGGGATTGGCCAGGGAATGCTGGTAACCAGCGTGGATGGTCGGCCGATCAAAGTCGATGGCAATCCGACGCATCCGCTGAATGGTGGTGCCAGCGACATATATGGCCAGGCCAGCGTTCTAGGTGTGTACGACCCGGACCGCAGCCGCACCGTGATGCGTAAGGGCAAAAGCGGCTTGGAACCAGGCAATTGGGACGATTTTTCCACCGCATGGCGAAAAATTGGTGGAGATTTGCAGAAAAGTCAGGGGCAGGGTCTGGCGTTTCTGACGGGTGCCTCATCTTCGCCAAGTGTGCAAGATATGCTGAAGCGGACCGCCAAGGCGTTTCCTTCCGCCCGGTTTTTTGAATATGAACCAATTTCCTCTGATAATGCCCGCGCCGGCACATTGATGGCGTTTGGTGAACCAATGCGCGTGGTGCCGCAACTTGCCAAAGCAAGGGTAATTGTTTCGCTGGATTTTGATTTTGTGGTTGGGGACCCGCTGTCCGTCAAATTATCACGGGATTTCTCCGCCGGACGACGTCTGACTGATCCGGCCACGGGCGACGCGGCAACGGACATGAATCGGCTCTATGTCATAGAATCGACATTTTCCGCCACTGGCTCGCTTGCGGAAAATGCACTCCATCGGATTCCCTTGCCGGCCCAGGACGTTGTAATTGCGACGGTGGCGATTGCGGCGGGATTAAAAAAACGTGGAATTAACATACCGGAGTTGCCATCGCTGGGCGGCGCACTGCCCGAGCCGATGCGGCAGGATGTCATTGACGCAATTGTGGCCGATCTTCTGACCCATAAGGGCGAATGCGTGGTGGTCGCGGGCAGCCAGCAACCGGCAGCGGTACATGCACTGGCCGCCGCCATGAACAGCGCCTTGGGCAACACAGGCAAAACGGTTGAATACTACAAAGATCCATCCGCTGACCGGACCGCTCATGACCAGTCGATTACCAACCTGACCGCAGCAATGCGAAACAAAGAAATCAGGACCCTGGTCATGCTGGATGTAAACCCGGCCTATAACGCCCCAGCGGACCTGGATTTTGCTTCCGCACTGGCCAACGTAACGGAAAGTATACAACTCTCAAATTATGTGGATGAGACCGCACGTTTGTGCACCTGGCACTTGCCGGCGGCGCATTACCTCGAAAGCTGGGGTGACATCCGCACGTTTGATGGAACGATCAGCATAGTACAGCCCATGATTGAGCCGATTTTTGGAGGCAAAAGCGTCATCGAAACGCTGGCGATGCTTTTACCAAGCGGGTCAAAAACCGCCGTCGTATCAGGTTATGAAATTGTTCAGCGTACACTTGGTCTGAAAGCTGGCGAGTGGAAATGGAAAAAGGCCCTGTTTGACGGCTACATTAAAGACACCGGCTGGTCAGCCCTGACGCCGACTCTGAATGCGAGTATTTCCAAAGACTTGACACAGGCAATCGACGCCCGGCCGCGGGCCGCATTAGGTGCCGGGAACATTGAAATTGTGTTCCGGCCAGACAGTAAAATCTACGACGGACGCTTCGCCAACAACGGATGGCTGCAGGAACTGCCGGACCCGATGACGCGGCTGACATGGGATAACGCCGCAGTGATCAGTCCGAAACTCGCCAAGACGATCGGGCTAAGCTTCCATAAAACGCAAATGCTGGCGATTACGGTGGGTGGCAAAACATTGAAAATGCCGGCATATATCATGCCCGGGCAACCGGAGTTTTCCATTTCTCTTGCACTGGGTTACGGGCGGGAAGGTGTGGGATCGGTGGCGGACGGCGCCGGGTTTAATGTGTACAGCCTGCGAAGTGTTGCGGCGATGAATTTTCAGACTGGTGCGGCGGTCAAAGTGACCGCTGAAAGCTATGAACTGGCCAACACACAGGACCACTTCGCGATCAGCACCTTAAGTCAAGAGGCGGTGGCGGCCCGCATTCCGGACCTTATTCACCAGGCTACCTTCGCGGAGTTTCAGAAAGATCCATCGCTTGGCCACAAAAAAGCCAAAGCTGTCTCGCTTTGGGAAATGCACCGTTATGATACGGGTTATCAATGGGCCATGGCAGTGGACCTGACCACCTGCACAAGCTGTTCGGCGTGTGTGGTGGCATGCCAGGCGGAAAATAATATTCCGATTGTAGGCAAACAGCAGGTCATGAACGGGCGGGAAATGCAATGGATACGCATTGACCGGTATTTCCGTGGGCCAAATGCGGATTCCCCCGAAGCGGTGCATGAGCCGATTTTGTGCATGCAATGCGAAAACGCGCCATGTGAAGCTGTTTGTCCGGTGGGCGCCACGAGCCACAGCGCCGATGGATTGAACATGATGACTTACAACCGCTGCATCGGCACGCGGTACTGTGCCAACAATTGCCCGTACAAAGTCCGCCGTTTTAACTTCTTTGATTACAACAGCGGCACGCTTAAGGACCTGTATAAGCCGAACATTCTAAGATCGAACATGAACGATCTTGCGGCCATGCAGAAGAACCCTCAGGTATCGATCCGGATGCGCGGCGTCATAGAAAAATGCACGTACTGCGTGCAGCGAATTGACGATGCCCGCGTGACCGCGGAACGACAGAACCGCCGGATAAGGGACGGCGAAATTACTCCGGCATGCGCACAGGCATGTCCGACACAGGCGTTGATTTTCGGCGACATGCGCGACAAGGCATCCCGCGTAGCCAAGCTGTTCAAACAGCCGCGGATGTATGGAATATTGAATGATGAACTGAACACGCGTCCACGGACGCGTTTTATGCCGAAGATCAGCAATCCGAATCCATCGCTTGTGGCGGTGGAAACGTCGCCGCTGGGGACACAATAAGTCCGCAGCCAAGCGATGGTGTGCGGCCGCGAGATTGCGGCCATGCAATTGTGAATGAGAAAGTTTTAGAAAAGACCGGGAATTCGACCCATGACGCTAGCAGTGAACGAAGTTTCAGTGCCTGTCGATTTTGACAACACCGGGGAAACCGACATGAAGCCGCCGGTGCTGATGACCGGCGAGGCGAGTTACAAGCGAGTGACATCGCTGGTCAGTCGGATTATTGAAGCGCCGCGAGCGCCGGCCATCTGGTATCCGTGCTTTTTCCTTTCAGCGAGTCTGGCCGGGCTGTTATTTGCGCTCATTGGTTATGAAGTATTCACAGGTGTGGGCGTATGGGGTAATAATTCGCCACAGGGGTGGGGCTTCCCAATCGTCAACTTTGTATTTTGGGTCGGCATTGCACATGCCGGCACTCTTATATCCGCAATTCTGCTGCTGTTCCGTCAGAAGTGGCGAACCGGCATTAACCGATTTGCCGAGGCGACCACGGTTTTTGCAGTGATTTGTGCCGGTGTGTTCCCTGCCATTCACGTTGGTCGTCCGTGGCTGGCGTACTGGCTGGCACCGTATCCGAACATTATGGGTGACTGGCCGAACTTTTACAGTCCGCTGTTATGGGATGCCATCGCCGTGGGAACCTATACCACAGTCAGTGTTCTGTTCTGGTATTTGGGAATGGTGCCGGACCTTGCAACATTGCGTGATCGTGCGACCACGCGTTTGCGGCATACGGTGTTTGGCATTTTGGCCATGGGTTGGCGCGGTTCGGCAAAACACTGGAAAATTTACGACCGCGCATTATTGGTCATAGCCGGTCTGGCCACCTGCCTGGTGCTTGGTGTCAGCTCGACGGTCAGTACGGACTTCGCGGTTTCCCTTATTCCAGGCTGGCACGAGACAATTTTCCCGCCCCTGTTCACGGTGGGCGCAATTTTCAGCGGCTTTGCCACGATTATGTTTCTGGCGTACCCGGTCCGGGCTATCTTCGGTCTTAAGAGCCTGATCACCGACCGACATCTGGACAATATCGCGAAAATCACCCTGTTTTTCGCGTCTATCATGCTATATATATATCTAATTGAATTTTTTATCGCCTATTACAGTGGCAACCCTTATGAACGTTACGTTTATATGAACTGGATGTTCGGCCCCTACTGGTGGGCCGGGTGGGCCATGCTGTTTTTCAATGGCGTTCTCCCGCAAGTACTCTGGTTCAAATATGCCCGCACGAAGTGGTGGATTGCAGCGCCAATCGGACTGTTCTGTCTGACGGGTATGTGGTGCGAACGATTTACGATCATCATTGGATCCATGACGCACGATTTTCTTCCTTCCGCGTGGCACCATTTTGTGCCGACTTGGGTTGATTACGGCATGCTGGCGGGCAGTTTTGGCCTGTTCTTCACACTATTCCTGCTATTCTGCCGGTTTGTGCCGGTCGTCGCCATGTATGAGGTAAAAAGCATTCTGCCGCAGTCGCATGTGCACCTGCCGAAAATGGCGGGGGTTAAAATTTAAACCCGGCACGAACGGCCGCGATGTGTTGAAATTCGGATGGAATCAATAATGACAACCATTTATACAAACCCTTCAAGCGCCCACCCGGACAAAGCGAAGCTGTTCGGTGTTCTGGCCGAATTCGCCAGTCCGCAGGCCCTGGTGGACGCGGCCGCGGATATCCGTAAGGCTGGCTACCGCCGATGGGACTGCTATACACCCTTCCCGATACATGGGCTTGACCGGGTGATGGCGATTCCCAAATCGATTCTGCCGATGGTGGTGGGCGGCGCAGCGGCATCCGGCGCTCTGGGGGCGCTGGCGCTTGCGTGGTTTTGCAATGCGTATGATTATCCGATGATTTTTTCCGGCAAACCATATTGGGGCCTGCCCGCGCACACCGTTGTCGGATTTATGGCCCTGATACTTTCCGGTGTGGTTACGGCGTTCATGTGTGTATGGGTATTTTGCGGATTACCGCGGTTTCACCACCCGCTGTTTGAAATGCCGCAGTTCCGCCGGGTTACAGACGACGGATTTTTCCTGGCCATTGAGGCAACGGACCCCTGTTTCAGCCCGGTGAATACCGCCGAACTGCTGAAAGGTCTGGGCGCGGTGGACGTGGAACTGGTGAAGGACTAAGTATGAATCCCAAAGCAATGCTGTTTTTCCTGATAGGCAGTATCGTGATGGCGGCGCTGATACCGCTGGCCGTCATTGCCGATCGTCGCTATGAACGCACGGATATACCGCGCATCGCGATTATTCAGGATATGGACAAAATGGCTTATTTGAAGCCGCAGCGCAGCAGTGATCTGTTTGCCGATCATCGGGGCATGCGGCCACATATTCCCGGTACGCTGGCATGGCAGGATTTTGTGTTTGACAATATGGCCGAGCAGAGAGCCCACCCGCGGGACTGGGCCAAAGACCACGTGGTCTTGGGGAACGGAATCCAGTATCAGCGCGTCATGTATGGTGAGGTTCTGAACAAAGGACAGGCGAACTTTATCAACCACATTCCGATTCCGGTCACACGGCGACTGATTGCCCGCGGTAAAGAGCAATTCGACATATTCTGTGCCCCCTGCCACGGCTATAACGGTGAGGGTAACGGCACGGTGAATATTTATGACAACGAACTTCGCCAGGGCGGCGACAGCAGCGATGCGGGCACATGGGTTCAACCCAGTAACCTGACGCTGATAGGTGTACAGGCCCTGCCGGATGGCGGCATTTACAATGTCATCACAAACGGCATTGCGGCGATGGCGGCGTATAAGGATCAAATACCCGTGGTCGACCGCTGGGCGATTGTGTCCTACGTCCGTGTGTTGGGAATGTCACAAAAAGTGGTCGCCCCCGCGCGGTTGCCCGCCGGAACCAGAACTGAATTAAAGGATATGCCCGCCCGAGGCGGCCAATAACGGAGCATGAGTGACCATGAGTGAATCATCAGAACAGGTCATCAGACTGGGAACTCGTGAAGAGTTATACCTGGAAAGCGCCGGCACCCGGTGGATGGGCATTTTTGGTGCCTTAGGTGTGATTTCGCTGGGCATTGCTTTCGGTCTTGGCATGGCGATGCACGACCATCTGCGCCAATTCTTTTTCAGCTACCTGACGGCGTGGGTATTCTGTTTTGCCATCGGTGCGAGCGCATTGTTGTTTGTAATCGGGCATCATTTATTCCGGTCAACCTGGAGTGTGGTGGTTCGCCGACTGGCCGAAGGACTGGCGGGAAATTTTGTGCCCCTGCTGGTGCTGTTTATCCCGATCATTTTCGGAATGCGGCAGTTGTATCCTTGGATGAGCGCCACGTACATGAATTCCACGCCGGACCTGCACAACAAGATCGGCTATCTGAATCCGCAGTTTTTCTACATCCGGATGGCGCTTTACGCCGTTGCCCTTATCGGAATCAGCGTGTACATGCGATTTGCTTCGCTCAAACAGGATCAGGATGGCAAGGTCAGGCGTCTGCTGACCCTGCAATGGAATTCCGCCTGGTGCTACCTGACTATATTCTGGGTGATAAACATGGCGGGTGCCGACCTGCTTATGACACTGGAACCAACATGGATTACGTATATTGATCCTGGGTTCTTCTTCGCCGCCACCGCGATGATGATTTATGCGGTTCTTCCTCTTCTGACGATGATCCTGCAGGCGGGCGGAAGGCTCAAGAACGCGGTAAGTGCGGAGCATTACGAGGATATGGGCCGCTGGCTTTTCGCCTGGGCCATGTTCTGGACCTATCTGGGATTTGCCCAGTACATGCTTATCTGGTACGCCAACAAGCCGGATGAAACTCTCAACTATCTTGTTCGCGACATGGGTCCATGGCTGGTGCTGACGATTGCATTGTTCCTTGGGCACTTTATTATTCCGCTTTTCGGAATGCTGCCACGACAGTCCAAGCGAAAAAAGCCATTGCTGGCGTTCTGGTGTATATGGCTGCTATTCTTTGCCTATCTGGACTTTTTTGAGCAAATCCAGCCTCAGGTATGGTCGGCGACAAAAATCGGACAAAAAGCGATGGCGGGTATTCACAAATTTAATCCGTATGTGCTGCCACACGATTTGGCGAAAATTGCCTGGCTGCCGCTGCACCCGATGGCGTTGGCAACAAGTTTGCTGTGCCTGATGGGAATTGGTTCATTGTTTATGGCGCATACTTGCTATTTACTGCAACGCGGATCACTGCTTCCGCTTAAGGATCCAAAGCTTCCGGAATCCCTTGCGTTTGAAAATTTTTGAGGTGACCTATGTCTGAATCAAACCAACCACACCATGACCCGATTGCGAAGGCACACCCGAATTCTGTTTCCAATGACGGAACAGATGCCAAAAGTATCATCCTTATTGGCACATTTCTGGTGTTGTTTGTCGCATTTCTGATTATTGCGGTTTCCGCCTATTTCCACCATTACCGTCATGAGGTTCAACGGGAACGAATGGCGTCGGTTGGCGATTGGGCCGCGAAAATTGAGGCCCGACAATTGGCTGATTTGCAGCCGCACTGGACGAGCTTTTCACATAAAAAGGCGACGGTTGGCGTGGCCCTGGCAACCGATATGGAATTAGCAGAATACAACACCGCATTGCCGCCGGTATTATTGGCCACAAAGCCGGAAAAAATGTCGACCGGTGCCCCCGCTCCGAAAGTTGCCTTGCACATTCTAGGAGCCAAACTTTATGTTTCCATGGGCTGCAATGCGTGCCACACGGTAAATGGCAAGGCCTTGGTTGGTCCCACCTGGAAGAACCTGGCGGGTTATCCGCAAGCGCTTACGAATGGCAAGACGGTAGTCGCGGATTATAAGTTTATGCGGTATATGATTCTGCATCCGAATAAACTTGTGGTCAAAGGGGTTCCTCCCATAATGCCCGCGATATATGCGGCACAACTTTCCGGTCCAAAACATCCGCATGAAACCAAGCTGAATGCCATTATCTGGTACATTAATACTTTGAGTAATAAATCCAGTAAGGCCACGCAGCCACCAGTTCCAGATGGCCCGGCAAAATGATAAAATAGGAACAAATGGGAAGCGGCACCGCTGCCGCACAGGCCAGTTGCCTGTGGCTGACGAAAAAGGAGTCCTGATCCGTTTTTGAAGATTCTGGCGGCTATAATCAGAGGCGTTGCGGTAATGACCGGCCAATAGAGCAATCCGGGTTTTAAACAGCCGGTTTCAGATTGCGCCGGGCCAAAAAGACAAAGGAACATTAAACGATATGGTACAGACAAGGGTGCAGAATGAACCGATACCCAAGCGGCGAGCTCGCTTTGGAATCGGTGCTGCGCTTTGGCTGGCCATCGGGGGATTGACGATTGGCGTCTTTGGAGCAAGCCCCGCCAAAGCGGATTTTAACTCGATTCAGAATGCGGTTCAAACCGCGCGAGATAGCGTCCATGCGGGCATATCCCCACATCCTGGTGGAAAGTTACCGCTGAGTCTTGAATTCACGAACAGCCACGGCCAGCAGGTCCGGCTTGGTGATTATTTTCACAAAGGCCGTCCGGTCATTCTGGATTTTGTATATTTTCGCTGCCCTGGCGTATGCAATTTTGTTCAGATGGGTCTGGTTCACACTCTTAACAAAATTTCGGCCCGCATCGGGTCAGATTATGATGTCATAACCATAAGCTTCGACCCCACGGATACACCCCACGCCGCCCGGCTGAAAAAAGCCAGCTACATGGCGGCGTCGTCCGATGCGGCCGGTTTGGAAAAACACTGGCATTTTCTGGTGGGAAATCAGGCTGCGATTGCAAAGATAACCAAAGCGGTCGGATTTCACTATGTGTATTATCCAGCACTGGGGCAATACAACCATGCAGCGTGCATATATATTTGCACCCCTGGTGGACGACTTTCCAATTATTTTTTTGGCATTAAATACAACCCCGCCAATGTGAATCTGGCATTGGTGCAAGCGGGCGACAATCGAATTACCAATATTTTTGATCAGATACTGCTTTTATGCTGTCAATTTAATCCGAATACCGGCAAATACACGCCGATTGCCCTTCGCGTGATGACGCTGGCGGGGGTAGCCGTTGTGGTGGGCCTGGGAGCCATGTTCGGGTCACTGTTTTATTGGGAACATAAGCATCGCGGTCCGTCTGCCACGGGAGCAAAACCTTGAATCTGTTAAATTCAATCCACGCACTGTCCCCATCGCTTCAATCGCTGTCGCGCATCGCGGGCGACTGGTGGCTGCCCAAAGGTGCATCCACCTTCAGCCCGGAGGTGCGATTCCTGTGGATACTGTTCTTTGTAATAACGATCTTCTTCACCGCATTAATTACGGTATTGACGGTCTATTTTTGCATTCGCTACCGGCGGACGCCGTCGCGCCAGCACGCCGATCCATCCCCCGACCACAACATGCCGTTGGAAATAACCTGGACAATTATTCCGCTGATTATTGTCATGGTTATTTTTGCGCTTGGTTTCAAGTATTACATGAACATGAACGTCCCTCCGACAAACGCGTATAACATTGGCGTTAAAGCGCAGAAATGGGCTTGGACCTTCACCTATCCGAACCATGCCGTATCAAGCACGCTGTATCTTCCGGTGAATCGGGCGGTGAAGCTTTCGATGACTTCATCGGATGTGCTGCACGGCTTCTGGATTCCGAGCCTTTCGATTCAGAAGGATGTGGTACCCGGCCGCGTGATGACGATCTGGGTCAAGCCGACACGCGTGGGGCATTATGAACTGCAATGTGCGGAATATTGCGGCAATGGCCATTCGCTGATGCGGTCGCCAGTAATCGTCGCCGCGCCGGAAGAGTTCAACGAATATCTCAAGGCCGCCGCTAATATTTGGGTGAAGAACGGAAAAGCTGTACCACTTTCCGAAGTTGGCGAAGACCTTTACAGCACCTACGGCTGCAACGGCTGCCATACGGTAGACGGAAGCGCAGGCACCGGGCCGACATGGAAAGATCTCGCTGGCAGCCAGGTGCTGCTGGCCAACGGGCAAACAGTGACAGCGGATTATGCATATCTTAAACAGGCGATTTTGTATCCCGGTCGCAAGCTGGTGAAGAACTACGGCAATATTATGCCAGATTTCTACAATGATTTCGCCGGACCAGCTCATACCCGACAGCGGCGACTGAATGCGATGATCTGGTACATCAATACGCTTAGCGCCCACGCCAACGCGGCGTCGCGTCCGAAGGTGCCGAATATACCGGGGGCCGCGCCCCAAGCGTCGCCCGCCGGTGGCCAAGGCACTACCACAACCAAGACTTCGGCAGCGGCCAATTCCCCCCCCCTGCCAGCGGCGATGGTGGCCATGGGAAAAAAGCTGTATTTTTCAATGGGTTGTAATTCCTGCCATACCGTAAATGGAACGCATCTGGTTGGTCCCTCCTGGAAAAACCTTGCCGGCTACCCGCAGGCGCTGACCAACGGCAAAACCGAAATTGCGAATTATGGATTCCTTCGCGATATGATCATCAACCCCGACCAACTGATAGTGAAAACTTATTCCCCTATTATGCCCGCCATGTATGCGGCGCAATTGGCCGGCGGAGCGAAACAAACGAAAAAACTGGATGCGATCATCTGGTATATTAATTCATTAAGCGACAGGCGCAGCGCGGCAACGGAACCGCCTGCGGCTAAATGATAAGAAATTGGCGCATCGTTTGCACCACGATGCCGATAAGAACGGAGTTGCCAAATGACTACCATGAGCATTCGCGAAGCGGACCTCGCGGTCGGCAAAAAGAAGAATTACCTGAATCAAACCAACACGATCTGGTCGTGGCTGTTCACACTTGATCATAAGCGGATCGGCCTGATGTATCTGACGGCCGGCCTGACGCTGTTTTTTATCGGCGGCATGCTGGCGGAAGTGGTACGAACGCAGTTGCTGGTGCCGACGGGTTTGATATTTCACGGCACAGGGACCATTCAATCCAGTTACACCGCATACAAGCATTACAACCAGGTGTTTACGCTGCACGGAATCATTATGGTGTTCATGGTGCTGGTGCCGATGATTCCCGGTGCCTTGGGCAATTTTGCCCTTCCGTTAATGCTGGGTGCCAAGGATGTGGCCTTTCCGCGGCTGAACCTGTTCAGCTTCTGGCTTTACATTTTCGGTGCGCTGCTGGCTATTGCATCCACCATTATGGGTGCCGTAGACACGGGATGGACTTTTTACACTCCTTATAGCATTGATACATCCACCTATGTCGTGCTGATGGTATCGGGCATATTTCTCCTCGGTTTCAGCTCGATTTTCACGGGATTGAATTTCATCGTGACAATTCACAAACTTCGCCCGCATGGCATGACCTGGTTCCGCATGCCGCTGTTCCTGTGGGCCACGTATGCCACCGCTGTAATTCAGGTGGCGGCAACGCCGGTGCTGGGAGTCACGCTGCTGCTGCTGATCGTGGAACGGGTTATGGGCATCGGCATTTTTAATCCGGCACTCGGGGGAAATCCAGTGCTTTTCCAGCACTTTTTCTGGTTTTATTCGCATCCGGCGGTGTACATCATGATTTTGCCGGCCATGGGCATTATTTCGGAAATCGTGCCAACCTTCAGCCGCAAGCACATTTTCGGTTATGAGTTTATTGCGTTCAGTTCGCTGGCCATTGCGCTGATCGGATTTATGGTTTGGGGCCATCATTTGTTTGTCAATGGTCAGTCCGCTGAGCTTGATGCAATTTTCAGCTTCCTTACCTTCCTGGTTGCGGTTCCGTCGGCGGTCAAGGTCTGGAACTGGCTGGCGACGATGTACAAAGGCGCTATCCAGCTTGATACGCCGATGCTGTATGCCCTTTCATTTATTATCCTGTTTACCATCGGTGGATTCACCGGCGTGGTGTTGGGGGCGCTGGCGGAAGATGTGGTGCTGCATGATACCTATTTCGTGGTGGGCCATTTCCATTACGTGATGTTTGGCGGCACGATTATTGCGCTGCTGGGCGGCATTCATTACTGGTGGCCAAAAATGTTTGGCAAAATGTACAATGAATTCTGGGCAAGAATCGCCTGTGTGATGCTGTTTGTCGGCGTGAACCTCACGTTTTTCCCGCAATTGATGGTCGGTGCCTATGGCATGCCGCGGCGTTACGCAAGCTACCTGCCGAAGTATCAGCCTTACATGGTTGCTTCGACGAAGAT
>JAJZOA010000053.1 GCA_021852225.1 Planctomycetota bacterium | reverse complement strand
CATATTCTATTATTCAAGAACAATTTACAAATTATATATCAAACTAATACTTGCTACATTTTCACCGACAACCACACTTTTTCAGGCTTTTCTGAAAAACTAAAGGGAAGTCAGGTTTGTCGTGCGCAAATATTTCTTAGGAACCTTTTTCGGCACGGTCTCCCAAAAATCCGTGCTACTGTGGTAAACATTTCCCCGTGGTGAGCCGGCAAAAATCTGTGGATAAGACGTTTTGGTTGCGGCTCCGCGCCGTGGGCTTGATCAGTATGGTCAGTACCGGTCATTGTTCGTTGGCCGTTGAAATTCCCCTCCCGTCCTCCGTTACCTCTGCTGCCTCCTTGTGAATTTCCGTCGGGTCGCCGGCGTCCCGCTGCATCACCTCCGCGTGACGTTTTGGTTGCGGCGGAGCCGCGCTGGGAATTATCCGGGTAGCGCGTCCAGCAGGCAATTAATATCTTCCGCCGTTTGATAAAAATGGGGTGATGCCCGCAGGCGGCCTTCTCGTTCCACAAGAATAATCTTCTGCTTCTCCAGATTCGTGATAATATCCGCCTGTGGATGCCGGGGGCTTGTAAAGCTGACAATGCCGCTGGTTTCACCGGGGCGTCGGCTGGAAAAAACGCGGTACCCTTTTCTCATCAGGCCCGCACAAAGCTGATCAGTTAAAGCCAGAACACGCGCCGCAACCACGTCCATGCCCACATCCAGAAGCAATTGCATCGAGGCCCCCAGTGCCAGTATCCCCGGTATGTTGTGCGAGCCACATTCAAATCGGCGGGCGTCCGTGCGCAGCGTGAAATCATAATGCCCATAATCATTGGCGTTGATGACATTCATCCAGCCGATTTCAGGTCGCAGGGATCGCAATAATTCCTCGCGGCAGTAAAATATTCCCGCCCCTTCCGGCCCCAGCAGCCATTTATGGCCATCCGCGGAGAGAAAATCAATATGCATCGTCTTTACATCCACCGGTAACACGCCACAGGCCTGTATTCCATCGACACATAGCAAAATGTTGCGCTGCCGGCAGAATTGTCCGATCGCGGCCAGATCGTGACGGAAACCGCTGGCATATTCGACATGGGAAAGCGCTATAAGGCGCGTGCGCGGCGTTACGGCGTCAAAGATGCTGTGCCGGTCAATGCGGCCCTCATGCTCCGGCAGCATGATATGCCGGCAGTCGAAGCGGCGGGCGACATCCATCCATGGGTATACATTAGATGGATATTCCACCGCGGTTGAAATAATTCCATCGCCGGCTTTCCAATCCAGGCCATTGGCGACGAAGGCGAGGCCCTCGCTGGTGTTTTTAACAAAAGCCATTTCCTCCGGTCGGGCATGGATGAACTGCGCGGCAAGTTTTCGTACCAGCTCAATTTTGTGATACCAGCGTCCGGTAAGGTACGAATCATCCCGTGCTTCCCGGGCAAAGCGTTCAAATTCCGCCGCCGCGCGGGCGGAAATGGGTGCCACGCCGGCATGATTAAAAAATCTCCAGCGGCGGGTAATGGGAAATTCAGCGGCGACATCAAAGCCGTGCGGCAGGGGCGGCAAATGAACCGGTTCATTGATTGGAATATTCATGGTGCCAAGGTCTCCGTGCATTTCCAAAGTTTCGTTACATATACCGGGCGTTGATTCGAGCCTCCGCCGGGATCACAGCCCGGGGCGTTACCCGCAGCGACTTGCGTTGAAGTATCGCACACGGCATGGATAATCGCCAGTTACGGCATCGCAAATAAATAACGCAGGTAATAATGGGTGGAACAGCGCTCGACAGAGCACCAGGCCATAAATCACCCGCGATGACTCATCGGGGAGGGCGTGTGACAGATTCCGCCAGGTCTCTCGGGTGTGGCAATACATCCGGGCAGTGTACCGTGAAACCCGATCCCATTTTAGCCGCGTGTGCTTGCACCGCGCGTTTTGCGCGGAAAATCCACGGGCGCCCGGAAAAATTGCCACGCCAGGTCTCTTGGGGCCTGATCCTTAACGTTTAAGCGCCGTTGCGCATTATCCCTCTTTCTGCGATCCTATAGCCTTCCCGACGAATAGCTCAGACCCGCTGAACAAGGTCATTGGCAAGCATGGACGGTCCTGCCACCATCCATGATACTGACCGCCACAGGCGTCACTAAAACGCCGTTGGCAGCGGCCTTACCCGAGTTACCCGCACCCCTGCTTCGCCTGGCTCCGACAGGCCGCTCCGCACGGGTGGTGGTAACGTCGGAAATGGTATCAGGCGTAAAGAGCACCAAGCCGACAACGGGAGGCGGGGCCGCCGGATTTGCGCTTCAAAATTATTTCATCCGCTGCGACCAACGATATATTCCTCTATATGCAATCCGGAACAGATTATACCGCCAGGCAAAACATCGACAAAGGAAATCAATGTCATGACGCCAGGCACACCTGCAGCCGCAGCTACATTCATCATGCAGGTTTTACAAGTGGCCGTCCCTATTAGTTTCAAACACCGCCAGCCCAGTAGCGCAAATGCTCAAGTCACTGTAATTGGCGGTTTCAAAATCAATGGCGACAAATTTCATGCGACCTTCCTTCAGTGTAAAAATAAGGCTATATCATCCTGTTCTCTTTGCATTGCGCTGCGGCAGAATGTCCGAAGGCCGCTGATAGCACTTTGAAGACATAGCCGCTCGGAGCGTATTTTCGCCAGGATCGCTTCGCGTCCCGCCCCAGCGCTTCGCTGATCGCGGCAGCTACTGCGGGGCTGCTTCCGCGCGTTCCGGCGGCTTAAGCAGCTTTTCAATTTCCAGCGATTCGAAC
Source organism: Planctomycetota bacterium (assembly GCA_021852225.1). Next base: position 715 of record JAJZOA010000053.1, on the reverse strand, counting down.
CAATCCCTGTAGATGCGGACAGTCCGTTGCCAGCACGCCATCGCAAAGGATAATGCGTCGCCCGCATTGTCCCGTACCGAATGTCCATACGAAAAATGCGGAATTTCCCCGTCCCCCAGGAAGCTGCCTGCGCGGTCCTCGGGGGTTTTGATTTTATCTTTTGCCAAGTCTTTCTGGTCCGACCGGTTATTCTCGGCTGGCCAAGCCCTGAGATTGCCGATCGTGCCAACCCATTTACTGCTAAACTTCTTCATGCGCCCTTGCTTGTAATAAGTGTAATAATGCGCAAGAATGTGGTCGTAGTCTCATGGACAGTTGTAATCCTCCCACATGTCTTTTTCGGAGGGGTCGTAGTCCCCGAACGTTTCGGCGAGGTAACGGCGCTGGGCGTACAAAAGCAGATCCTTGTTCCAGATAACCCGGAACACCACGCGATCAAGAATTTGCCTGCGTTCCTTATCGGGGTTGCCATTTTTGTCATTCGCAAGGCGCGACCAGTCCCACTCTTCAACCCCCTCCTGAGGCAGGGCCAAAAATTTCTCGAACTCCTCCACCTTTGGGAGGGGGGCAAGAAGCGGATCATCCCCTTCCCGCGCCGCCTTGAGGCCTTGGGTGATCGCGCCAACGAAAGACGGGCCGTTCCGAACGCATTCAGCATAGATGCGGTTGGCGAGCTTCCCCTTGTCGGACGCGAACCAATGTCCCCAGGAAATCA
>JAJZOA010000344.1 GCA_021852225.1 Planctomycetota bacterium | reverse complement strand
TTAAGAACAGCAGACTATTAAACATCTACATAATCAACAAACCCCTACATCAGGGTTTGCCATACAGTTCACTTGGGCCGTCGGGCTGGTTATTCAGCCCGCGGTTATTGTTTCGGCCAACCCTCGCCATAACACCGGCGTAAGGCCCTGGCCATCACATCCAGCAGGTCGTTGACCTGCAACGGGTCGGGCAATACCGAAAAGACATCCTGCCGGAGCGCCTCGCGGATGAGCCGGTCTTCGGTTTGGCGAACCAGAAGGATCACCAGCGGTCCGCCGGAAAAGCCGCCCTGCCGCAGATTCTGCGTACCGGTCAATCCGCTCACGGGAATTGACCGCGCCTGCCCAGATTCCGCAGGCCCCAGTCCTTCGGCCACCGCGCCATTGCCGGCGATAGTTCCACCTGGCACCGGGCGCGAGAGCCGATGAATCAGACGCAGGACGGTCATTGCATCCATGGCGGGCTGATTTCCCGGCGGAAGTTGTGCATCCACCACAGCCAGGTGCATGACGTGGCGTTCCACGAGGTCAATCGCGTCCGAGCCACTCGTCGCCACAAAGGTCTGAACCTGAAGCGGGGCAAGCAGCTGGCAAACCAAATCCTGCCAGTCTGGTCGGCGTGCGGCATCCGCACGAACCGGTGCCGGGCGCGCCGGCCGGGTTAACAGCACATTGAGTCGTGAGGCCGTTTTCATGCATAGACTTCATTTGGCTTCTGCCGACTTCCATGGCATTTTGTTCTGACTGCGATTTTCGCCACCCCGGTGGTGGCGACTATCGCGCGATTTAGGCCTCCAAGGGCTTCAAAAGCCAAGCCTGACCGCGCCAGACGCTAGCAAAGCCCGTACCGCAACTCAATGGGAATGACGAGTGAATTCATAAACACTTTAATACAATATGGTTATGGCCATTCTGGCGGCATTCAGGTGTGTCTAAGAGCCTGGCCAAATACCTGCCAAACCAGGCTTTACCGAGGATGGCCCTGCCGTGTTGGCAGAGTTGCGGCAAGCCGTCTATACGCGAATTGTTTGGTCCAGTTGGTTGGACCTGCTGCACCGGCTATTCACGGGTAAAGCCTTCCGCGGCCCGGGAACCAGACAGCACAGGTCAGGCGGTCTTTATCCAGTACGTTGTCAGCGTTGCATTCGCCTGGATTTGCGGGTCAGACCACTTGGTTGTGCCCGTTGAGTTTCACAGGTTTATTTCATGTGATACGCATGACGATCGGCCGGATATTGGCGACTGGCTACGGCTTGAACATAGGTTCGGGCGGCTTGGCCAATAACTGCCGGCAGATCTGCAAGCTTGTCGACAAACCGTGGCGGACGGACATTGAAACCGAGCATGTCATGCAGCACCACCACATGTCCATGGCAACTCGCCCCGGCACCGCAACCGAGCACAGGACAATTCACCGCGGCAATGACCCGGCAACTGACTTCATCGGGCACGGCTTCAAGCAGAATCAATTCCGCGCCGGCGGCTGAAAGCTGGGCGGCATCCCGCACGATGCGGTCGGCCTCATCGGCAGTGCGACCACGGGCTTTGTAGCCGCCGTGTTGAACGGCCCGCTGAGGCAGCAACCCAAGGTGTGCACAAACCACTATTCCTGAGGCCGCCAGCGAACGGACAATTTCCAGATGGCGGCCATCGCATTCAAGTTTAACGGCATCGGCCCCGGCGTCCTGTACAAACCTGCGGGCGTTTTGGGTGGCCGTGGGAATATCGGGGTAGCTGGCAAAGGGCATGTCGGCCATCACCAGTAAATTCGGGGCGCCGCGCCGCACGGCACGGGTTATCTGCACCATAAAATCCATGGTCGCCGCAGTGGTGGAATCTTCGCCAAGCACTGTGGTCGCCGCGGAATCTCCAACCAGCAGAATATGCAGGCCGGCGGCGGCCAGAATGTGGGCCGTCGGGTGGTCATAGCAGGTAAGCATGGCTATCGGCTTATGTGCCGCCGCCATGCTTCGCAATGACGCAAGCGTGACACGGTCCTGAATTGTTGCGGTCAATGACTGATCTGGCTGCATGGTGAACTCCGGTAACACCGGCGCGTTGGACGTCGCGGTGCATATAGTTGATTACCAGAATACTGAAATACGGCCTACTTGTGGCTATTCCAGGTTATTCCGATGGTTCGGGGGACGCTTCCGAACTCGCTTCCAGACCGCCAAACCGCCGCTGGCGTCGGGCATAAGTGGCCAGCGCTTCATCAAAATGAGCCGCGGTAAATTCGGGCCAGCAGACATTGGTCACATACAATTCGGCGTAACTGATCTGCCAAAGGAGAAAATTGCTGACGCGCATTTCCCCGGCGGTGCGAATCAACAAATCCGGGTCGGGCATGCCACGGGTATATAAATTGTCCTGAATCAACTGCTCGTCAATGGCATCGGGCGAAAGGTCTCCAGCGGCGACTCGGCGGCCAATGGAGCGGGCCGCATCCACGAGTTCCGCCCGCGCGCCATAATTCACCGCCAGGCAGAGTGTCATTCCGGTATTTGCGTCCAGAGCGGCCATCGTGTCATCTATTTCGCGCAGAACTTCAGCGGGCAGTCCGTCGCGCCGGCCGATCTGCCGGAACCGGATATTGTTTTCCATCATTAATTTTCGCTGCGACCGCAGATATTCAAGATATAGATTCATCAGCGTGGCGACTTCGTCAGCGGGGCGGCGCCAATTTTCAATGGAAAAACTGTACAACGTTAATTGGTCCAGCTTCAGTCGGGCCGCATGTTCGATGATTTCATGGGCGGTACTGGCTCCCTGCCGATGGCCGGCGGTTCGCGGCTTGCCGCGCCGCTGTGCCCAGCGGCCATTGCCGTCCATAATAATGGCGACATGCCGCGGACGGTTTTCCGCAGCGGAGGTGGCCGGAATATCCGGCATTTCAGTGGGTGTTTTCGTCCGCATGTTGATTCCGACTGTTCCGACCGCGCCGCCCGCCGGTGTGTCACCGGATCGGCGCTGCGTTTCATACTAAACCGGCGTGGCGGCCCCGATAATAAGTGTCTGATGCCTCGCAGGGCCTACACTTACCACGCGCACCGGTACGCGCACAAACGATTCTATGCGGTCCAGGTAACGGCGGGCCTGTGGGGGCAATTCATCGACAGATTCCAAACGATCCAGCGGCGCATGCCAGCCGGGCAATTCCTCGTAAATCGGCACGGCCTTGGCCAACTCCAGTGCATCGGGTTCAAACCAGTCCGTGCGTTTGCCATCAATTTCATAGGCGGTGCAAACTTTCAGAGTATCAAACGTGGCCAGTACATCCAGCAGCATGATGCACAAGCCGGTTACGCCGCAAATACGGGCCGCATACCGCAGGGCCACCAGGTCCAGCCAGCCGCAGCGTCGCGGTCGTCCGGTGGTGGTGCCATATTCGTTGCCGCGCTGGCGAATTTTTCCGCCAATTTCGTTGTCCTGTTCCGTAGGGAACGGGCCGCCGCCCACGCGGCTGCAATAAGCCTTGACGACACCCAGAATGGTGTTAAGTTTGGT
>JAJZOA010000265.1 GCA_021852225.1 Planctomycetota bacterium | reverse complement strand
TCTCTCTCCCTCCCCAGGCTGGCGTTCCTTCGGGCCGCCAGCCTGGTTTTTTTGTATTCGCATTTTCAAGCAGGCAAGTTAATTATTAACAGCACCTTAAAAAACGCGCATTAAAGTCCTGTTTGTATCGCGTAAGCGAATTTTTGCCACACGCACCATAATTCGAGATCTTCGATTGGTGCCCTACTTCCCCATGCTTCAGCACTGCGCCGCGCCATATCGTTTTCGGTGACGCCTGGCAACGGGCTTAAGCTTTAACTTCAGTTCAATGCGCGGATATTCATTTAATTGCAACACCGATCCAAATTTTTCTTTAGCATATTCTAATTATGAATTGAACTTTTATATTGGCGAATATGCTATTTCGTTGTTTAACGCAGGAATTTTAATATCAGACGGGCGACGCATTCGGGTGATTCCTCATGCGGCAAATGCGATAAGGCAGGCAACCCCGCATACTGGCCATGCGGCAGAAGTTCCGCAAGTCGGCGGCCGGCGTCCGTAGCAAGCAATCGGTCCTGTTCTCCCCAGACCACCAACGTGGGCTGGGCAAATTTTGATACCTGGGCCAAATAGCGGCTCACATCCGCATCCCTCCGAGGCAGGTGGCGAATTGTATCCATCAGTTTCATACGGTTGGAACAAGATGCCATTGTGTCTGCATAGATTTTCAGGAGGTCCCTGTCCGCCAGGGCCGGATCTGCGTAGCCGATGCCGACGACTCCCTGCACCAGTTGGTCCACCGGCGTAATGGCCATCACCAGTTCGCCAAGAATCGGGAAACTGACCAGCCGATAGAAGCGCGGCAATGGCTGTGGAAAAATGGCCGGATTCAGCACCACAATTCGCGAAAAAAGTGCTGGCTTCAGCATCGCGGCAAGCAGACTTATGCCTCCGCCCAGGCTTGATCCGCCGATGTTCACACATCCCAGTCCCAACGCTTCCACCAGTCGCACCGCGATGCGTGCCATAACCGGCACGGCGATTCCCCCGGCGGGCCAGCCCTGATCATGTGCAAAACCGTTGTAATCCGGAAGAATCAGATCCATCGAATCAATCAGATATTCCGCCAGCCTTCGAAACGAGCCAATGTGCAGCCCCATGCCGTGGAGCAGCAGCAATGGCGGCAACGCGGCGGCGGAGCCCCCAATGCGGTTGGAACTTCGCAATACCTTAAATGCGATGTCGCGACCGTCAGCCCGCAGCGCATAAGTCAACCGATTGGAAATGTCCGCGGGCTGCGAAAAATTAAATTTTTTCACCGGCACAAATGGCGGTGCGAAGTGAAAAAAATCAACCGGTAAAAAATGGCGCGTTGGGGGCAATGCATGCTCTCCGTTTGGCGGCGGGGAAATTTTACTCCAGGCATTATAGTTCGCCACCTCGTGCTTGGCTGCGACCAGCGAAAAATGATCCGTCCGGTATGGAAAGCAATCTTGGACAACAGCAAGGCGGCGGACTGGCAACTGGGCCGGGGAATCGTATAATCGGTGGATGTTCGCTAGGGGTGTCCATTGGCCCGCAAAGGCCCGGACTGAGAATAAACCCTCCGAACCTGACCCGGGTTGTACCGGCGTAGGGAATGCGATTCACCGCCATTTGTTCTGGCGGCAGGTCTTCTGACACTTCTTTACGCGGAATAACCGATTTATTGCGGTTCCAGCGGCTACAATATATCCGCGGGGTAATCGCTGTTCTCGCGAATACAGGAGTCTTCCATGATTCAGCCCAATTCGACCCGTCCATCAACCCTGCCCGCCAGCAACGCTAGCGGCCCGCCGAATGGGCGGCATCTGGTGACACAATATGAATTCGCACGGGCCGGCATCATAACGCCCCAGGTGATTCGGGTGGCTCAGCGGGAAGGGCAGACTCCGGAATTTATCCGTCAGGAGGTGGCCCGCGGCCGTCTGGTTATTCCCGCCAATATCCGCCACCTGGCCGGTGCCGGCGGAAAGGCGCTGGAGGGAAGTGTGATGGACCTGAATTTTCCGCTTCCGGCGGACATCGCCCATCCCGGCGCGCGCGGCAACGCGGCGGCGCTTTGGGTGAACCAGACCGTTGCGCAGCGGTCCGCCATTATCGGCGACGCCTCCGCATTTGTCGGACGCGCCGCGCCCAAGCGGCTGGATCCAATGGCCATTGGCCGCAAGGTTACAACCAAAGTCAACGCAAATATCGGAGCATCGCCGGTCAGCAGCAACACCAGCGAAGAAGTGGAAAAACTTCAATGGGCGCAGAAATACGGGGCCGACACGCTGATGGACCTTTCCACTGGCGGAAATCTGATGGAATGCCGCCAGGCGATTATTGACCACAGCACCATTCCCATTGGAACGGTTCCGATTTATTCGATGATCATTGGCCGCAAGATTGAAGACCTGACCCATGACATGATCCTTCGTGAGGTGGAGCGTCAGGCCCGGCAGGGGGTGGACTATTTCACGATTCATGCCGGGGTACTGAAGGAACATATTCCGCTCTTGAAACACCGTCTGACCGGGGTGGTCAGCCGCGGTGGAAGTCTATTGGCGAAATGGATGATTGTACATAACAAGCAGAATCCGATGTATGAATTATTTGACGAGATTTCCGCCATCATGCGGCAATATGATGTCACTTATTCGCTGGGCGACGGGCTGCGTCCCGGCTGCTGCGCCGACGCCACCGACGCGGCTCAGTTGGCGGAACTCCGCACACTCGGCGAACTGGTACAGCGGGCGCGTGAAGCGGGCGTGCAGGTGATGGTGGAAGGCCCCGGCCATGTGCCGATGGACCAGATCGCCATGAACATGCAGATGGAACAGCAGATTTGTGATGACGCGCCGTTTTATGTGCTTGGCCCGCTGACCACGGATGTGTTCCCCGGCTATGACCATATCACCAGCGCCATCGGCGCAACCGAGGCCGCCCGCGCCGGCGCCGCCATGTTGTGCTATGTCACGCCCAAGGAACATGTCGGCCTGCCCAAGGCCCAAGACGTGAAGGCGGGCTGCATTGCCTACAAAATTGCCGCCCACGCCGGGGATATCGCGCGCGGCATTGACGGTGCCCGGCAATGGGATGATGACATGTCCCGCGCCCGCGCGGCCTTGAACTGGCCCCGAATGTTCGAATTGGCCTTCGATGGCCAGACCGCACGTGCCCTGCACGATGAAGACCTGGAAGTGGATACGGACTTTTGCGCCATGTGCGGTCACGACTGGTGTTCCATGCGGATCAGCAAGGAAATTCAGGAATTTGCCAGCGGCAAAGACCCGAATTTTCAGCCGGAGAAAAAAGCCGCCAGTTCCGCCGGTATCAGCGATGACGGCGCCGACCTGCTGCGGCAGCGCGGCGTGCTGACCCAGGAACAGATTCACGCCCTGGCCCACAAGGGCAAAAAGGCCGACTGCCACACGGACAATGTGCCGGATGCTCACACCGCAAAACTTGTGCAGCTTAATACCCTCAAGGCTCACGGCCTGGTGGTGAACGAAAGCGGGCCAAGCACATAAAACGGCGCGTC
>JAJZOA010000015.1 GCA_021852225.1 Planctomycetota bacterium | reverse complement strand
TCCGCGATGGTCGATTTCAGGTCTGGTCTGCACCCGGAATGCTGGGAACCGGTTTATGCGATCAGCGGCGAGCGCTGGTTTTCGCCTCTGACCGCATTGGCGATGGTGCGGAGCCTGTTTTCTCTGCCAAGCACCGAGCCGCGGGTCTGGCCCGCTGCGTCGGCTGATAAATAGCCGGTCTGAACAGGGGTGTAATAAGCATCGCAAAAAAAAGGGTGTGCAGTGGAAATTTCAGGCGAAACAGGCGATAATATGGAATTCGGATTTTCCGATACTTGAAAACGTAGGTGACAGGAAAACTCATGATTGTAATACTAAAGCCGGACACCACCGACGCCCTGATAAAAGATGTCATTGCACAAATTGAAGCGCTTGGCCTGCAGGCGCACTTGTCGCGCGGGCAGTTCCGAACGGTGATTGGCGTGGTCGGCGAAGAAGTAAAGGTGGATAAAGAGCACCTGATGTCCATAAACGGCGTGGAACAGGTCCTGCCGATCATGAAACCATATAAACTCGCCAGCCGCGAGTTTCACAAAAATGATACTGTGGTGTCCATCCCGTGTCCCGGTGGCGGCAGTGTGCAGGTGGGAGGATCGCATTGCCTGGCGATTGCCGGACCGTGCGCCTGCGAGAGCGAAGAAATGGTTCACGCCATTGCGCGGCAGATACGCGATTCCGGCGCGGCACTCCTTCGCGGGGGGGCTTACAAACCACGCACCAGCCCGTACAGCTTTCAGGGCCACGGCGAAGATGCCTTAAAGTGGCTGCGGGATGCCGGTCGGGAAAATGCGATGCCCATCATCACCGAAGTAATGGACACGCGGCACGTTGCCGTGGTGGAGCGGTATACCGATGTATTTCAGATTGGCGCCCGCAACATGCAGAACTTTAATCTGCTTTTTGAAGTGGGTAAAACCCGCAAGCCGGTTCTGCTGAAGCGCGGCATGGCCGCTTCGGTGCAGGAATGGCTGATGAGCGCTGAATACATTCTAAGCCAGGGAAATCGTGATGTGATTCTTTGTGAACGGGGCATCAAGACCTTTGAAACCGCGCTGCGATTTACGCTGGATATTTCCGCGGTTCCCGTGGCCAAAGCCAGCAGCCATCTTCCGGTCATAGTGGACCCCAGCCATGCCAGCGGCGTGCGTGAATTTGTGCCGGCACTGGCGCAGGCTGGAATTGCCGCCGGGGCGGATGGCATTATGGTTGAAGTGCACGACAACCCCGCCAAAGCCATGTGCGATGGCCCGCAGGCGCTACTGCCCGATGCGTTTGCCAGCCTGATGAAAACGCTTTCCGCGATTGCCGCGGTGCTGGGAAAGTCATTTTCCACACATGCGGCACCGCTGGTTGAATCCCGCTGAACCGGGTTGGTTGGCTGCGGGTTAAGCCGGACCGCGGGTGGCGGATTGAACGTAACACCCGATATGTGAAAGGTATGGATAAATCATCATGCGTAAGTTCCTGATTGCCGGAAACTGGAAAATGAACCTTGGCCGGGAGGAAAGTCTGAAACTGGCCCGCGCTCTGGTGCACACGGTGCCCGCGGACGTGGCCGCGCAGGTCGCGGTCATTCCCGCACTGGTTCATCTGGAAACAGTGGCTGACGCGATAAATGGTTCGCCGATTCTGCTGGGCGCCCAAAACGTTTCCAGTGAAAAAAAAGGTGCATTTACCGGCGAAGTCAGCGCGGCCATGCTGAAGGAATTTGGCGTGAAATTTGTGTTGGTGGGCCATAGTGAGCGCCGCCACATTCTGGGTGAAACCGATGCGTTTTTAAACAAGAAAGTCCACGCCGTCGTCAATGACGGCTTGATTGCAATTCTGTGCGTAGGCGAACTTCTGGAGGAACGCCAGAAGAACCTGACCAACGATGTGGTGGCGCGGCAGTTGGACCTTGGCCTGGCGGGCCTGGCACCGGCGGCGATTGAAAAAGGGCATCTGGTGATCGCTTATGAACCGGTGTGGGCGATTGGTACCGGGCAGACCGCATCCAAGGAACAGGCTCAGGAAGTGCACGCATTTATCCGTGCGCGCCTCGCGGCCAGATTCAGCCCGCAACTTGCCGGAACCGTGCGGATTCAATATGGCGGGTCGGCCAAAAAATCGAATGCCCAGGAACTGCTCGCCCAGCCGGATATCGACGGACTTCTGGTAGGGGGGGCCAGCCTGCTGGCCGAGGAATTTGCGGGAATCGTACAGGCTGCGGCGGGGGCCAAGCCAGGACATTAATTGACGCCGGAACTGGCGAGGAAATAAGGAAAACTTCATGTTTACGACACTTTTATCTATTGTGTTTGCCCTGATCGCACTGCTGCTGATTCTGATTGTGCTGGTGCAGCGCGGCCGCGGCGGCGGCCTCGTTGGAGCGTTTGGAGCCGGGGGCGGCGGGTCGGCGTTCGGTACAAAAACCGGCGATGTATTCACGACGGTTACCGTGGTCTTTTTTGTGGTATTCATGTCGCTGGCCATCTGGCTGAACTGGCGTGTTCAAGGCAGTTCAGCTGCGCTGGTCGCCGCACCGGCAACCGCCAGCGCGGCGGGTAAACCAGTCAGTGCCGGAGCGGCTGCCAAGCCGGTGAAGACCCCCGCGACGACCGGTGCGGGAACAGCCGGTACACCGGCCAAGGTGCCCGCCACAAGTGGCACCCCGGCCACTCACCCGTAAGCGGCTGCGGCGGGGTGGCGGCGTAGATTCGATTTAGTTCTGGAAAATCCATGATCCAAAGTATGACCGGTTACGGACGCGCGGCCTCGGAACAGACGGATATTTCCTGCCTGGTGGAGATACGATCTGTAAACAACCGGTTCCTGAAAACCACCATCCACCTGCCCGACGACATGGCCGATACCGAAGTTGAAATGGAACGGCGGCTTCGCGAGAAACTTTCCCGCGGTTCAGTGATGGTCAATGTATCGCTGACGACACCGGATTCATTGGCTGCGGTTCCGGTGAACATTGCGACGGCGCGGGATTACATGCGTATCATGTTGGACTTGGCCGCAGCGTACGCGGACCACTCGGAATCGCGCCGGCTGTCAATTAACCTTTCGGACGTGTTAAATCTTCCGGGCGTGTGTGTGATGCCATCGCCAACACACGAAGCGGCCAAGCGCAATGCGGTACTGGCATTGGGCCTGTTTGATGAAGCCATGACCCAGATGCTGCTGATGCGGGAACGTGAAGGGGCCGCGCTCTGGAAAGACCTGACATTTCATCTGACGGATATACGCACGGCGCTGGACCAGATTCGCGAACAGGCACCCGCGGTGGCCAAGCAATACCATGAACGACTGCGCAGCCGCGTGCTGCAACTGGTTGGCGAGGCGAAACTCAGTTTGTCGGATTCGGATTTATTACGGGAAGTGGCGCTTTTTGCGGAACGAGCTGACATCAGCGAAGAAATTAACCGCTTAGGCGGCCATCTGGATCATTTTATCCATCACGCCGAAGGGGGAAATCAGGTTGGCCGCACGCTGGATTTTATTGCCCAGGAAATGCTTCGGGA
>JAJZOA010000028.1 GCA_021852225.1 Planctomycetota bacterium | reverse complement strand
ACCAGTCCATGCGCGCATGACACGATGCATTATCAGTGAAAACCGAATTGAGACACAGAAAGGTATTTTTACACGCCAGATAGACTGGGTATCCTTAAACTGCGTTCTGGATATTCAACTGCATCAGGGCTTTGTGCAGCGCATTCTGGGCGTGGGCACAATCTGCGTGCGCAGCACGGACAAAATAACCCCGCTTCTGGAAGTCCCGCATGTACCCAGAGCGAAGATGGCGTTTAATTTTTTGCAGGAGCAGTTGAATCGCCGGTCAAAACTGCTGAGCCTGGTGCGGTAAGGATTGCGCTGCGCCCGGCAAATCACCACGGGCAAGACGCGGCGGCTTGCGTGCAGTCCACATGTCACTGCGCCTGTCCGGATTTAATCAGGAACTTTGCCTTTTGGCTGGATAATCCGGGACTTGCCCGGATCAGTGGCGCTTGGCCCAGTTGTACAGGTCAATCACCAGGCGGTCCTGCCACGGATTGACGTTGCCATGGTAGTAATTGCACATGATGGAAAACACAAAAGTGCGTTGGCCGACAAACAAATAGCCGCTAAGCGTGGATGCCCCGGTAATATGGCCGTCCTTGGCGCGAACATGCTTGCCCACCGGCGACCCCATGAAGCGATGAATCAGCGTTCCGTGGCCCGGGCGGCAAAGTGTATTGATAAATGCCCGTCCATCCGGTCGATAGGCCATTTTTGCCAGTACTGCGGTAAGTGCCACAGGCGCGATGTGGTCAAAGTGCGAAAGGCCCGAACCATCCACCATGTGAGCCAATTGCGGTCCAATCCCCATTTTTCCAAGCCAGGCCATCACCGCGGCATCACCATTGGCCCAGCTTCCTGGCTCACCGGTGGCCAGATGCCCGAGGAGTTTGCACATGCTTTCAGCCATCAGGTTAATGCTGTCGGTATTGGCGCGGTGCAGAATGTCCAGAAGAGGTGTTTCATAAGTTGCCAGCAGGCGCGGCGTCCCTCCGGCCGCTGCCAGTGTGCCACGCCTGACGACGCCGCTGACGATAATCCCCTGATTGACCAGTGACTGACGCATCACGTTTCCGGCAAAAAGTCCCGGATCACTGATAGTGGCCTGCATGGCGTAATCGCCGGTGGCCCGCACCTGACCACGCAAATAAAAATGGTCGCTGCCGGCGGCACGCCACAACCAGCAGCTTTGCAGCGGCCCGCGGCGGGCCTGAATGGTAACGGGCGTAAATGGGCTGTCGGGCACGAGATTGACACCGATGGCGCCATTGTTGTAAACCACGGGATTCCACTGAACGCAATTCAAAGAAAAATTAAGCCCCCCCACCGGCGCTTCGTACCAGTCCATGCGCTGTCCGCCGGGCCATTTAAGATTGCGAAAATGCTGATTGAAAATAGAATCGTCCACGATAATGTCATGAAAGCGGGTATCGCCAAGCGCTTTGAGACGGGCCGCCCAGTTATCAAACACGCTTGTGACTTTCCAGCCCGCGCGCCGACATAAAACAGGATCTCCCAGGGCCGGATCTCCACCACCGACAACCACCAGATTATGACCCACCTGATACAAACGGGTTTGAATCATGGCATGAGAGCCAAGACGGTCGAATATCGCGCATGTGGTCAGAAGCTTGCCGTTGCTGCCGGGCATAAGCGGCGTTCGCGCATGAAAGCTGAAAACAGGACTCGGACCGGTTCTGGTCAATTCCACGATATTAATGCCGACATGTGCGCCGCGCAATTGTGGCGAAGCCAGCAAGCCGGAAATTTCTCCCGCCAGACTGCGTGCGCCTGCGGTGGCCGGTCCGATCAAGAGGCCGACAACCAGTAAACAGGCCAGGGCGCTCGTGCGACCGGGTATGATAAATCGTGAAGTAATTTGAAACACAGACCGTGGGTACATCCATGCACCTTTCAAAAAGGGGAAAATCTGGCCGCGGCCCCGGCACGCGCTAAGTCCGAATCGCCACCACAAGGTTCTACCGATTCGGCAGCGAGCCGGTTCGCATGCACAGGCAAAAATTTCGGAATTTCACAAGTTAGCCCCGCGTGCCGAAAAGCCCGCTAGTGCGCCACCGGCACGCCAATCTGCCGACCGACTTCATCCAGCTTCTTTTTCAGGTTTTCGGCGGTATTTGCTTCCAGATTCAGCCGCAGAAGCGGCTCGGTATTGCTTTTCCGCACATTGAACCACCAGGTATCATATTCCACGGTAATGCCATCCAGATAATCAATGCCGGCATCCTTGTACCGCTGCGCCAGACGGGCAATTGCGCCGTCCTTGTCTTGAACTTCAAAATTAATCTCGCCGCTGCTGTGCCAGCGCTGCAACGGCTTTAGCACCTGGCTCACCGGCAGGTCATAACGGGAAAGCACAGACACCATGCAGGCAAATGCAATCGCGCCACTGTCGGTATTGAAGCTGTCACGGAAATAGAAATGACCGGACAGTTCACCGCCAAAAACGCCTTTGGTGTCCGCGAGCGCTTTTTTCATAAAGGCGTGGCCGACACGCTCGCGGCGCGGCATGCCGCCGGCGTTTTGAATTTCCTCTTTTACCACGCGGCTGGAACGCAGATCATACACCACGGCCGCACCCGGGTTTTTCTTCAGAAAATCGCGGGCCAGCAGCGCCGTGGCGATATCGCAGCGGATAATGCGCGCCTGTTCGTCCACAAAAATGCAGCGGTCGGCGTCGCCGTCAAAACAGACTCCCAGGTCCGCACCGTTGGAAAGCACGGCCTCCTGCAATTGCCGCAGGTTTGCGTCCACCAGCGGATTGGGTTCGTGGCGGAAGCTGCCGGTAATTTCCAGGTTAAGCGGAATAATTTCCAGATTCGGCTGGCCCATGAAGATTTCCGGAATAAATTTGCCGCCCATGCCATTGCTGGTATCGGCCACAATTTTCAGCGGTCGGGCCACCTTCAAAAACTTAAGCACATGCGCCTTATAACCGGCCCGAAGGTCAAGCTGTTCAAGCTCGCCAATGTGTGGAGACGGATTACGTCGCATATTCGTGCACAAATGTTTGATTTCCAGCAGACCGGTGTTTTCGCCAACCGGCCGGGCATTCAGTCCGCTGATCTTAAACCCGTTATAGTTCGCCGGATTGTGCGAGGCGGTGGTTTGAATGCCGCCGCAGCATCCCAGATGGTTAATGGCGTAATAAATCATCGGCGTGTCGATCATGCCGATGTCAATACAGCCCGTGCCGGTGGCGCGAATGCCTTCAATAAGAGCGGCGGCCATTGAGGGGCTGCTGGGCCGCATATCCCGTCCGACGATGACCATGTTTTTGCGACGATCGGCCTTGTCCAGGCCGGTCAGATTCATGCGCAGAAACTGTGCGGTGGCATTGCCGATTTTCCAGGCGAGGTCCTCATTGAGTTGATCAGGATAAGTCCCGCGAATGTCATAGGCTTTGAATACTTTATCACTCATGGAATTCCCTTATTTCTATTCGGGCGTCATCAGGGTTGCCGACTTTGGCGCACGGCAGCTTGCCCGTTTGGCGCAGCGGTACAAG
>JAJZOA010000136.1 GCA_021852225.1 Planctomycetota bacterium | reverse complement strand
TTCGCCAGTTGGCAGTGGTCGGATTATCCCCGTGCGTAACCCATAAGTCAAACATTTTTTGCAAAAATAGTTTATTTTTTCATTTTAATATAATTCTAACAAAACGCCCAATTCCTCCGTATCGCCAGCCATTCCGCGCCGCTTGTCGCCGCGGAGGCTAATTTTATAGGCCAATAATTCCCCGCTCGTTGAATTCTATAACAAGCTTTAACCGCATATCGCGTTATGACCCACATGGAAATCCAGTGAATAACCGCTTGACACATGAACTGAACCGGTAGTATCATTAAATTATAGTTTAGTATTAAACTTGTTTGAGGAGACTCGTCATGGCCAACAACACCCGATCCACCACCCCGATTCAGGACATTGCATTGCTTCTGATTCGCCTTCTTTTTGCGGCAATTTTCCTGTACTACGGTTCACAGAAGCTTTTCGGCGCCTTAGGCGGGCCTGGTATTGCCGGTTTCGCGGCGTTCCTTACCATGATGCACGCGCCGATGCCCTATGTCAGCGCCACACTTAGCGCCTGCGCTGAATTTTTTGGCGGGCTGTTTTTTCTGATCGGCACCGGCCAGCGGCTGTTTGCCATACCGCTGGCTTTTAATATGCTGGTCGCAACCTTTGTCTCAGCGCACGGGGCGATTGCCCACAATGCCGCCGTGGCCAAGGCGATCGCCGCACACGCAAAAAATCCGGGGCATCCTACTGCGGTTATTTTCGCGGCGCAATTCCCCTTTTCGCTGTTAGTCATTACCATTGCCATGTTGCTGCTGGGGCCGGGAAATATCACACTTGGCAGATTGCTGTCCGGGAAAAAATCCGCTGCCCCGGCCTGAACCGCAGCCAAAGCCGGGAGTTACCACCATGCCGCCAAAATATTGCCTGTTTATCCGCACGCGCGGCGGGCCTGCTGAACCATCATTATCCAAAGCGGTTCCTGCTGCGATGGCCTTTTCACCGGCGGTCGCGGTATTTCGCTGCCTGCTGATCCTATTGCTGGCGGCTGCCCTGACCGGATGTGCCAGCGTGTCGCCACCGACCATACCGCTGAAACAGGCTGCCCCGAACGCCGCAATGTATCGCATATATGCTTTGCTGCCATCGCTGGCCAAAGCCCACAAGGACAAAACACAGTTGGCCTTTCTGGCGGACTTCAAAGGTCTTGCCGTGCCCGTGAAGGCCTTCAACAGCTATATGTCCAAAACTCAGGGAAAATTGCTGGCGGAATTAAAATCCTGGGCAGGCCGTCACGCGGTCAGTCTGACCTATCGTCGGCGGCCGGCGCTGTTCGGCAAGGCTCAGGGAATTATTGCCGATGATGAGGGCGGCCTGCTTCTGCACAGCAATTCCGCCGATTTCCAGAAGCGATATCTGGTGATGATGTACATGGATTATTCCTGGCAACTGGCCCTGGATAAAGCCGCCGAAAAAGAAGCCAAGGCCGCCCGCGCCGGCCCTGGACTTTCGCGTTATTTGCGCAATGCCATTGCGGTAAACACCGATTCGATCAACAAACTCTGGGCGCTGCTGAAAAATTACCACTGGCGTAAATAGACAGGAGTCTTGGGGCACCCTGTTTACCGATTGTGAAATTAGGGCATGGCCGCCGTCTTGAGTCCGCTACGCGGTTGGCACGGATTCGGTTAAAATCCGGCCATGAAAAATTCCCCCGCATTTGAAGTCTCCCTGGTTCGCGAGTTTCGTTTTGAAGCCGCCCACCGCCTGCCAAAGGTTCCGGCGGGCCATAAATGCGCCCGTCTGCATGGTCATTCGTTTCGCATAGAAGTCTGCGTCCACGGTCCGGTACCGCCGGAAACCGGCTGGCTTCTGGATTTTGCGGACTTGCAAAAAGCATTCGCACCGCTGCATGACATTCTGGACCACCAGTATCTGAATGATATTCCCGGATTGGAAAATCCCACCAGCGAGAATCTGGCCGTTTGGATATGGGATCATCTGGCCCCGGGCCTGCCCGGCCTTTCACAGATTGTGGTTCAGGAAACCTGTACCAGTCGCTGCATTTATCGCGGCCCGGGCAAAACCGGCAATTCGCGCTGAATTGCGGTTCGGTCGCCCGGTCCAAGCATTGCGGGTGGAAAGCAATTGCGGGGCCATGTGGCGCGGCTTGCCCAAATCACAATTCACTTAGTGTCCTGTGTTCCGGTGACCTTGTTTCCCGGAAAAATTCAGCCTGCTTTGCAGCCAGGCAAAACAGGAGGCAGTTTGTGGTTAAAAATGCGCCGCCCGAAAGCGGGGGGGGCTAAAGTCTATTGCGGCCTTTTTCAGCTTTCGCCGGAAGGCAATTGCGGCTTGCCTTCAAATTCCGCCAGCGCCTGATCGGCCAGCGCTTTTTGTTCGCGCTCTTTAATATCCAGATCGGTCAGGCTCATGGAATCTTTGGCGACGCGGATTCTTCCCGCGGCATTGGCCTTTTCCGAGTCGACCATTTCGCGCAATCGGGCCAGCGTATCTCCGCCACCGATACCGGTCACCATGCCGGAGGCCATTTCAGTCATTTCCGCCATGGCTTTTTTTACCTTCAATTCGTCAATGGACTGACGCAAGGCCTCAATTTTCTGCCGGGCGGCATCCACAACCACGTCACGCTGTTTGATAAGGGTGGAATAGGTTTCCTCCGCCGCGGAGAGCTGGCGGCGGTTTTCATCCAGGTCTTTGGTGGTGGTCTTCAGCCGCAGGGCGTATTGCGCGGCGGCATCGCGGTTCCCCGCCGCCAGATGTGCCCGCGTGCGTTCGGCCATGTCCTGCTGGTCAGATTCCAGTGCCTTGACCCGCGCCATCAACCGTTCGCAAAGCCCGGCATGCGCCGCCAGACCGCGGTTGAATTTGCCGATCTGGGTACGCAGATTTTCCTTTTCCACTTCCAGCAGCATTTCCGGATTTCGACGTTCCACGGCCGATACGGAAGATCCGACCATGCCTCTGAACAGATTGCCAATACGTTTAAGCATATCAATATCCTTATATTATGTGACTGGGGTGGAAGGTTCCGCGTCCGATGGTTTAACCGCAACCGGCTCACCGGCATGGGTGTCCGCATGGCTGCCGTTTTCGCTGGCCGCGGATTCCGGATCGCGTCCGGCCGGGCGGGGCGAGTCTGACGATCGGCCCAGGAAGGCGGGCAATTCCACGCCGCCGATATCGCGAAGCACCTGCAGCATCGGCGGCATGCTGCGGGCCATGCCCTGGAGGAAATTTGCCGACGCCGTGCCGTTTTCCGAGTTTCTTCCGCCTTCCCATACCACCACTTTGTCGAATTTGATGTTGGAAATGGCGGTCGCGGCCGTTTCGGCAAGTTTGTCCATATGTTCGAGCATCAGCATCTGGAACGCCTTATCGGCGCTGCCGCAGGATTCGATGATCTGTTTAAGACCCTCCGCCTTTTTGGCCAGAATTTCGTACTGGCCCTTGGCTTCGGCTTCCAGCCGCACGAATAACGCGTTGGCTTCGGCTTCCGCTTCCATGCGGCGTTTTTCCGCCGCGGCCTGGGC
>JAJZOA010000154.1 GCA_021852225.1 Planctomycetota bacterium | reverse complement strand
ATCTGAGCAGGTAATGAACGCCTTTGCGTATGGCCGAAATCACCTGCTGGCTGGAAACATCCGCACGAACGGTGCCCGCATGCACCAAAGCCAGCAGTCCAATCGCCACGCCCAAAGGTCGCCATGAGAATTGTTGGGGCATTGCCATGTTTATTTCCTGTTCTGTTGGTTACTACTGTATGCAAATAGCGGCACCACGGTAAGCCGACAGCCGGTCTTCGATCAGACTCCGCACGCGGCCAAGCGGCCGTCCGCAGGTTGGGGTTCAATTCAACCGCCTAATCGCCGGGTTTTACAAATTGGCAGCGCACGATTGACCGCAGACCGCCCCGCGGCGTCCATTCGCTTATGACCATGATTTTCCGTGGCCGAAGAGCGTTTAACAGATCGTCCATGATGACGTTTGTGACATCTTCGTAAAAAATGCCGCGGTTGCGGAAGCTTTGAAGGTAATACTTATAAGATTTAAGTTCGACGCAGAATCGATCAGGCGTGTAAAGAAGTCGAATTACGCCGAAATCAGGCTGACCGGTTTTGGGGCATACAGAGGTGAATTCCGGAGCGACATGCTCAATTTCATAATCACGGTGGGGGTGGGGATTGGCAAATGTTTCAAGCTGTAGAGCAGGGCTGTCTTTATGGGCTGATTTTCTGGACTGTGCCATACCTTAAATTCTCCAAATGGGCACGGGCGGTAGCCCTAAATTCAACGGATTATAGTATACGTCGGTTACGCCATCTTCGCATATTCCATTGTCCTTGTTGGTCGGGAATCGGGAAACGTGCGGCCGCAGGTGCCAAATGACCTTTCATTTACCGCATTGGAGAATTTATTTTTCCGGCCTTGTGATCCCCTTTGGCCAGGAATAGAGACCGGGCGGAAAACGAAGTGTAATTAATTGTGCCAAATCGCATAAAGTTCGCTGGCGGCTGATACTTATTAATAGTTGCGAAATATCCAATGGACAACACGCGGCAGCGGGTGGTGCCCAGGGCATAGGTCAACGGTTTGCCCGCACGCGGGTTTGCCGGCAGAACCGGCAAAAAATGCCCGACCAGCACTGCCAGCGAATTCGGGTAACGACCGTGGCTGACGCGGTATGCCGACATTGCCAGAGATACCTGGTCCAGCTCTGCCTGCGCCGCGGTAGCGGCGCGAATTCTTATAACATGGGCTATTGGCGAATAAATTTGAGCGAAGCCAGGACCTGTTGTTTTTTATCAGCCGAATCGTCCTTTTTTTCTTTCAATGGAAGTTCGGGCCAGTCGAATGTCTGCGGTTATAATATGGCCGTTGCAAGGCGACAAACAAAACAGTTCGGCCTTCGGTTCTTTAGCGGAAATTAGGTTCCGCGCGTATTGCCATACAGCAGCACATGCAAACGCGGGCCAAAACGCCAGCCGAACTGCTTGCAGATTTCTGCGATCCATCCGCTGCGATTTGTCAGGTCCGCAGCGGTGATTCCTTCCGGCATCAGTATGACATCTTCAGGCCGAACATTTCCGATACTGTGGAGTATCTGTTGGATTTCATTTACATCTTCCGGCTGGGCGACCACGAATTTCCATTGAATATCCGTAATTCGACGGCTTTGACCCCAGCGCTGAAGAATTTCCGGTACCAGCCGCTGGCGGTCGTGTGCGGCCGCAAAACGGCCACCCTCACGGCCGATGGGGCTGGAATTGGCAAGTTTCGGGCTTACGCTGGCCAGGTGCAGCGGCAGGTCCAGCCAGACCGTTCCAGCGGTTTCCAGGGTAACCAGACGGTCCAGTACGGTCAGGCGGTCAACCAGTGCGGGCAGGTCGGTCTGAATCATCGGTTCGCCGCCGGTAATGACCACATGCCGCGTGGGATGCGGTTTAACGGACTCCAGAATCTGATCAATCGTCATATCCCCGCCGGTCGGATTCCAGGATGCGTATGGCGTATCGCACCAGGTGCAGCGCAAGTTGCAGCCGCTGGTCCGAATGAACACGGACGGCGTGCCGGCCAGCTTTCCTTCCCCCTGAATGGAATAAAATATTTCCGAAATTTTCATGGCCGCTCGCCATCCGGCCGACTGACGTATGTGACGGGATCTTTTATGCCAAGCCGGGCAAATGCGGCCAGCCGCAAATAACATGCGTCGCAATGGCCGCAGGCAATCGATTCCGGGGTGGGGTCATAACAGGAGACAGTTTGCGCATAGTCCACGCCAAGCGACAGTCCAAGCCTGATGATTTCCATCTTGGAAAGTTGAATCAACGGTGTATGAATGGTGAAGGTTCCAGAGCCTTGAACGCCGGCGCGGGTTGCCAGATTTGCAGTCCGTTCAAAAGCCGCAATATATTCGGGGCGGCAATCCGGATAGCCGGAATAGTCCACCGCGTTAACACCGATGCAAATGTTGAAACTTTCCAGCACTTCCGCCCAGGCTAACGCGCAGGAAAGAAAAACAGTATTGCGGGCCGGCACATAAGTAATGGGAATCGCGTTGGACGCGGGGTTGCCGCCAACAGATTCCATATCCCGGTCTTTGGGAACCGGAATTTGATCAGTAAGTGCTGATCCCCCGAATTGCCGAAGGTCCAGTTTCAACGTGACGTGGCGTTCCACACCCGCGGCATTGGCCAGGGCGTGGGCGGCGGCGAGTTCCACCCGGTGCCGCTGGCCGTAGTCAAAGCTGAGGGCATAGACGGCGAAATTCCGGCTTTTGGCCCAGGCGAGTACCGTCGCGGAGTCCAATCCGCCGCTCAACAAAACCACCGCACGCTGTTGCATGAATCCAGATGCTCCAAAAAACGCGACCATTGGTCGGTGGTCAGTTTAACGCCTTGACCGGTTTGCGCCGAGAGTTGCGGCGGGTAAGGGCAGGCTGGAATTGGCCGTTCGGCGTTCTACGACGCTTTGTGTAAAAGCAATCACCGGTAATCGGTCGCCCCCGGCGATATAAGGAGGGCAAGCTTCGCCGCGCATGTCGGGGGAATTCCAGAGGCCAATCTGTGGCAATCTGTGGCGGGGGGCGAAGCTTCGGTTTAACGAGACCGCCGCCCGGGACGGAATTAAGAAAATGGTGTCCGCGCCTTACTTTAGGAGACGCGATGAGATGCGTCACTTAAAGATTTCGCGGCGGGCGCAACAAACTGGTCGCAATGGTAACCTTTAACGAACCGGCAATGCATCGTCCGCCTTGAATAAACCGCTTCACTTGAACGTTGGATGCTGCATTTCCTTTTTTTCTTCCGTATGAGCAGACGGTATCGGATGAATGGACGGCAAAGAACGTGCATCGGCTTGGTACGTTGCGGATGCCAGTGTATGATTCAAATTACCGAAGCAAGTTCGACCTTTTTCAAGGCAGGATTATGGTCGCACTGGATAAGCAATTTGACCACCACCACGGCACCAAGCCACAAGGCCGCGGCCGCTGGCGCGATGAGTCTTGGCAGGCTGGAAAATCTCCTGGTCGCCAGACCGCAGGCATCTTGTCTGCCCGTAGTCACCGCGATACCTCCAATTCCTCCAATACCTCCT
>JAJZOA010000006.1 GCA_021852225.1 Planctomycetota bacterium | reverse complement strand
CGGGCTTTTGTTCGTGGGTGCAAGCGGTCTGTTTTATCTGTTCCTGAATAACATTTATCCGCTGATTCTGGCGGTTCCGGTGCTGGTCTGGATTGCCGGTTACAGCCTGACCAAGCGGTTTACCTGGCTTTGTCATTTTTTTCTGGGAACATCGCTGGGGCTGGCACCGATCAGCGCCTGGATAGCGATTGTCCCCCCGCATGGACCGGTGATTGATGCGCAAATTCTGTGGCTTGGTGCGGCGGTTACTTTCTGGACAGTCGGCTTTGATATTCTTTACGCGCTTCAGGATATGGAGGTCGATCGCGCGGAAAAATTATTTTCCATTCCCGCAAAGTTGGGAATTGGCCGGGCATTGTGGGTCTCCAGGTCGTGCCATCTGATGACGTTATTGGCACTGACTGCCTTTGGTACTGGCTGGATGGGGGGGATTCTCCTTGGCCCGCTGTTCTGGATTGGCCTGGCGGCGGTCGCCTTGCTGCTTGTGTTGGAACAATCACTGGTAAAGCCAAATGATATTTCGCGCGTCAACCTGGCCTTTATGACGGTCAATGGTCTGGTTGGACTGGTGTTTGGCGCCCTGACCATCAGCGCGGTGCTGCTGCACTGACTTGCCGTGTCGCGGAATCTGTCTTCGTATCTTCAGATATTTCGGAGCGTTCCGCACTTCGCCAACCGCGGGTAAACGTCAAAAGAATCGCGTGTGGCGGGCAAAACAACCGCAGCCGCACCCCCGCCTTGCCCACACCCCGATTCACCACAAGCCATGTCCCATTGATTTTATGAACGCCACTGCACTGTTGCGGCGAAAGTGCATCGTGCCCCATAATCGGGCTGCCATCCGGATAACATATTTGCCCGCCATGGGTATGGCCCGCAAGGCAGACATCGGCACCCGCCGCCCCGGCGGCAAAAATCAGGTCCGGATAGTGCATCAGCATCAGCTTGAAATCATTCGTTCGCGTATGGGTCAGGGCTGCGGGAATATCGGTATCAATCCGCTTGTGTTGGGCCAGCCCAATCAGCGCCACGCGCTGTCCGCGCCGCGTCAGCACTACCGATTCATTGGTCAACATCCGCATTCCGTGGCGGCTAAGTTCAGCGCCAAGCTGCGGTGAATCATGATTACCCAAAATAAAATAGGTGCCCAGCGGCGCTTGAATCGGTTCTAAAAGCCGCAAAACAGCCGGCAAAGACTGCCTCCATCGCCAGCTCCGGTGCCCCAGGTCGCCGGTAATGACCGCCAGGTCCGGCCGCAGTTCGCTTAGCGCTTTGCGCGTTTTTTCCATGCGGGGAATCCAGTGGGTCAGATGCAGGTCAGACAAATGCAATACGCGCATCGCCTCAAACGCCGCGGGAAGGCGGGGCAGTTCAAGTGTGGCGTGGTCTATATGAAGCGGCTTCATCAGCAACTATTTCCCAATGCCGCGCAAAATCAACATGCGCAACGCATCCGAATTATAGTGCGCTGTGAACCGCGGGGAAGTTGAATTCTCAGTCTGCCGTGGCTTCACTTTGTCAGCGGACAGGATACTCCTTTTTCCGGCGGGAGTTTTTATACGGACATTTGCCCCGCGGCCTATTTCTTCACGTTTCTGACAGCGGCGTTGACCTCTTTTACAGGCATTTTTATAACGCGGCGGTCATAGGTCATCATGCCGTTAATTTCTCCTTCGCAATCTGTAGTTTGCGTATACACCGCGCCGGACATTCCGCGCCCTTTTGCCCACCAGGGTGTTTTCGCAACGCCCGGCGTGGCTGTAATGACCCCCGGATCCTTTTCCATGCCCCAGACTTCACGCCAAAGCTGCCTGAATCGAATCAGTTCCGCCTGAGGCGTTTTGAAACCTTGGTATTGAAAAAATTTCTTCTGCCATAAATGGCCGCGAACCGCCAGGCCCAATCCGCCAAATTCGCCATCAATCGAGGCGCGGTGTTTTCCCGGCAGGCGGCACCAAGGCGTTGGATAATGGTGGGTATCGCGAATGTCGCCTGCGCCTTTGTCCACCCAGCCGCTGGCATCATCAATCAGCCGGGAAGGATCCAGTTGATGAATCAAGGCCACGACGGCATGGGTGTCATACTGCCCCCACCCTTCATTAAAGGGCGTCCATCCAATGATACAGGTGTCATTTTCGTGCTGCTGGATCATGCGGGTTAATTCATGACGGTATTGCGTTTCAACTTTGGTTGATGGCCCTTTTTTAGAGTAAAAGGCCGCAGGCATGTCCTGCCATACCAGAAAACCAAGCCTGTCGCACCAGTAATACCAGCGTGCCGGTTCCACCTTCTGGTGTTTGCGGCACATGTTAAAGCCGAGCGCCTTGCTTTCCTGAATATCAAAACGCAGCGCCTTGTCCGTCGGTGCCAGATATATTCCATCCGGCCAGTAGCCCTGGTCCAGCAGGCCGCGCTCAAAAACGAACTTATTATTCAGCAATATGCGCAGCACGCCGCGGCGGTCCGGACCGATCGAAATCTTGCGCATTCCAAAGTAACTTTGTACCTCATCTGTTCTGCCATCGGATTTAAGGGTTACGTCCAGATTGTATAAAAAAGGCCGGTTGGGCCACCATAATTTGGCACGAGGAATCGGCACCACAAGCGGCCGGCCTGCTTTGCCGGTCACGTGACCCACCGGTTGCGCGCCGTTTAGTACCACAACCGTCGCGGTGCCACCAGCGGCATGAACGGTGACTGTCACATTGCCCTGATCCACATGTGGCACAATTCGCAGGGACTTGATGTACGCCGCAGGCACCGGTTCCAGCCAAACCGTCTGCCAGATACCCGAGCAAGCGGTGTAGAAAATACCGCCCGGATGCAGGCGCTGTTTGCCGATGGGCTGCCGGCCCTTGTCCACCGGATTCCACACGCTTACCGTTATGAGTTGCGTTCCACTTGATTTAAGGTCTTTGGTTATATTGAAGGTAAACGCGTCATAGCCGCCCTTGTGGCTGCCCGCTTTTTGGCCATTCACCCACACTCGGGTCCGCCAGTTCGCGGCACCGAAATGCAGCAGAATCTGTTGATGTTTCCACGCGGCCGGCAACGTAAACGTCCGTTGATACCAGATTTGTTGGCCCGCACCAATGTTTTCGGCCACGCCGGATAGTGCGGACTCCACCGGAAACGGCACAAGAATCCGGCCCTGATATTGGCGCGGCTCGGCTGCATGTTTGCCGACAATCGAATAATGCCACAATCCGTTCAGGTTCTTCCATTGAGTGCGCACCATCTGCGGCCGCGGATAATGCACCCAGTCGTGCGCCGGGTTGACATCTTTATCCCACGGCGTGGTGAGGCGGCCTTTTACCATATGCCAGGCCGGCGCGGCGGCGGCATTTGCCCCGGCAAACAAACCAGACACCATGACCAGAAACAGGCCCTTAAGACAATTGCGAAACATAAGTTTCTTCCTTCATAACCGCCAGAATCAGCCCCCAAGCGGGCTGGTAAACTTTATTAAATAAATTATAACGGCCGGATCGGACGCCGACAATCAATTCCTGATTGCAGAAATGCCAGG
>JAJZOA010000008.1 GCA_021852225.1 Planctomycetota bacterium | reverse complement strand
CGATCTGCGCAACCGAAGCCCTTGATGTTGCAGCCTAACCAGCATTGATTTTTATTAACCCAGGCGCAGCGTTAATGCTGCGCCGTCGGAGAATAATTGTGACGAATTCACATTCACGTGAACGACGCGCAGAATCTGCGCGCCGCCACAACCGGTCTCAACGTTCGGACCCTATGGACGGCTTTTCGTATAAGCCTGATTACAAAACGGCCCAATTGTGCAAACAGGCCTTCCGCATTATCAGCCTGACATTGGCGGGTGACTGCCGCGATCCGGTATTGCAAGGCCTTATCGTCGCATCGGTCGCTCCCGCGCCTAATGCGCACCATCTGCTTATCACGCTCTGGCTTAAGCCTGGCGATTCCCCACCCGATTTCGCGTTGGTCTATCAACGGCTCGAACAGGTCAAAGGCCTTTTGCGGGCCGCCATTGCGGCAGATATCTGCCGCAAGAAGGTGCCGGAAATAGACTTTGTTGTGCTGCCCATGCACGAGGTGCAATCATGACCGCGCCCGTGCATCAATGGCTATGCGATCCGCTTGACCCGCTGGTGCGGTCGCGCATTCGCATCTGGGTGAACGCAGACGACGTCCGGCATCTTGCCGTCATGCCGGACGTCCATCCGGCAGGCAATTTCTGCGTCGGAATGGTGATAGGAACCAGGCAACTCGTCTATCCCGGTGCCGTCGGAGGCGATATTGGCTGCGGAATTACTGCATGCCGATTTTCGGCCGAACTCACGCCGGATATGCTCGTCCATCTGCCCGCGGTTTATGCGGCCATTCGGCAGGATATTCCATACAACCGTCACCGCCGCGGCGATCATCCGCCCGCAATAGCGGACATCCCGCCCGCCACTTTCGTTGATTCTCGCCTCCGCGCAATTCTTCGCGATGATGGCTTTCTTCAGCTTGGCACATTGGGCTCAGGCAATCATTTTCTTGAATTGCAGATAGATGAAGACCGCCGCCTGTGGGCGATGGTGCACAGCGGATCGCGCGGCATTGGGCAGGCGGTTTTCCATTTTCACAACCAGCATTGCCGAATCATGCCCTCCGGCCTTGCTGCAATGGACGCCGCCACCGATCAGGGACAGGCTTATCTTGCCGATGCGCAATGGTGCAGGCGTTACGCCGCCGCCAACCGCAGCGCGATCATGACCGCACTTGCCGCAATTCTGGACCGGATTTTCGGCATGACCCCGGAGGCAGATTCCCTTGTTGATTGCGACCACAACCATCTGTCATTGGAAAAACTCGAATCCGGCCAGTTGTGGGTGCATCGCAAAGGAGCGAACCGTGCGGACTCAGGCCAGCCGGGACTTATTCCTGGGGCAATGGGCACAGAAAGCTATCACGTCATTGGTCGCGGCAATTCAAATGCCCTGAATTCCAGCTCACACGGCGCGGGACGTAAATTAAGCCGCGGCCAGGCCATGCGCCATATTTCAGGAAACAGGCTGTGCCGGGAAATGGAAGGCATCTATTTCGACCGTGCCCAAACCCACGCCCTGCGCGCCGAAGCACCCGGTGCATACAAAAATATCCAGCGGGTCATGCGGGCCCAACGGGACCTGGTCTGCATCGTGCGGCGGCTCACACCTGTATTAAACTACAAGGCCAGTCGGTGACATGACTCAATGTCTGGAATGAAAATTCAATCAGGCCGTCGCAGCAATCGCACCGGATATCCTCCGTTTTCCTATTGTGAAAGCTGTCGTCGTTGCCCGTTGCGGCATGAACGCCGCAATCTCCCGATTGTATCGGGAAATGAATCAACACCTTCGGATTGTCCGATGTCACAAACCTCTTTTACCACGAATAGCGCACTGTATACGTCAGTGTGGTCTTTCCGTTCGCCGGAACCGCCAGATGGAACTTAATTTCCCGGGAATTTATCTTCTTGAATTTCTGGCTTGTCTTGATAATTTTCCAGTTGCTCCAGCGGTATAAATATTGCGGCACTTGTACGGTCACCGGCTTGGATTGGTGATTATGGAGCACAATCTTAAATGTTTCATCCAGTGTACGCATAGCATTATCTGAATGAAAATTGGTCTGCGTCCGGCTGCCCGTAATATCAAATGCCTGTCCGGCATGAATTTTTAAGCGGCCATCTTTAGGTGTGTCTTTTAACAGGTCTTCGCCAACGAATTCCAGTGTGCCGTCCGCGGAATCCTGTTGATAAAGCCGCACCTTGCCCCGCGGCAAAGGCATTCCCATGCCGTTGGCCTTGGAATTTTGCAGGCGGATATACACATCCGCCGATCCTGAAAAATGAATGGATGGTGAATTATTCAGGTCCGGACTGTTGGCGTAATTCCACCAGTACGTGTTGGTCTGGCCGGAAAATTCCAGTTCGCGCTCCACCTTCACCCCTTGGCGGGTCGGAAACAGGGCAATTTGAATCATGGAATTGTCCGGTATTGTGGTTCGCCGTGGCAGCGTATACATGTGATATTCAAAAAATCGCTTCTGCTGGAACCCCTGCGGCGCGCCCCCGCCAATATTCGCCGCCCGCGCCATTAGAAACACCGGCTGCGGAGGCTGAATCCGGTTTACAGTTCCGGCAATTAATTTCAAATGGGCGTTCCGATAACTTTTGCCCGATAAATTCACCAGCGTTACCCACGCCGCCACGCCGGCCTTGGTATTGTCGGTATTCAAAACCAGGTTGTAATCCGCGATCCAGGTCAATCCCTTGGTCTGGTAGCTGGTAAGTATTTTCTGCTTGCCGGCCTTGGGCGAAAAAAGTTGCCATTCCAGTGTCGGCTTTGTAATAAGCCCCGTCGGCAAAGCTGCCAGCCGAATTTGCTGCACCGTATGAGGTGCAAGAATATCAATGCCGTTTTTGGTTTTCAGCACAAGCGAACCGCCCGCGTGAAACAGTCGCCCATGAATGTTGGCCAGTCCCCGATTGCCCACCGGCACCCATACGCTTAGCTTATGGCCGATATACTTCTGCAAAATGCTGTTCTGATTCACCAGGTCAAATTTGAACTGCTGTTCAAGCACCGCAGCTTTTGGATCGGTCAGGTCTGAAAAGCTGACCGAGGTTGGGTCAATCAGGGCGGCCACATTGGTAAAATCAACCGTGTTGTCACCCGCCTTTAAATTCAGGATGCGAACCTGCTTCACAACGCCAAAGCCTGGCACACTGTTCGGATCGCCCATTCCGCCTTGCCCGGTCTGGTAAACCCATTGCCGCGGATTAAAGGCCGACGGATCCGCCGAACTGTACACCGTCAGAATTGTTCCGCTCGGTTGGGCCGGTGCCGCCGCCACCGATTTGGCCGCACCAGCGGCCAGGCCAATGCAGGCGGCTGTCGCGGCTGAAAATACGAAGAATCGTGCAAATGCGGACCAATTCTTGTGTCTGTTCCAATTCATCGAATGCGGATTCATGTAGAAATTCCTTTCATTAATCCAATCTGTACGAGTCGCCAGGGACAGGTCGTTTATATCCTCAACAGTTCATACCTCGCTAATATAACAAGAATTTAAGCTCCCGCTCTCCCAAATACTCCCCCCCCGCATTTTG
>JAJZOA010000044.1 GCA_021852225.1 Planctomycetota bacterium | reverse complement strand
ATCTTGTCTCCAAGAACGAAATACTGGTTTTTTTTCAGAGTAATGGGGTTGGTCATGGTGCCTGTGCCGGGACTGCTGGTTCCTTCGATGGTCATCTGGGTGTAATAAATGTCGCGCATAAGAATAAGGTGCCGCAGAGAGCAGGTCCCCTGAACATGCAGGGAAATGCGCGGTTCCTCCTGCCCGAACTGGCGAGCGGTCTGAACTTGTGCAATAGCCTGTCGGGCCGTCCATGCACTGGTGTATTGGAGAACCAGTTGGCCGTTGATCCAGAATCGAATCTGATGATCTTCGTTGCTCATGCTGATGCGGCAGGGGGACCCGGGCGCAACCGGGCTGGCGGTAAGCAGGCGATCCATTTTCCGGGGCGCGATTATGGAAAACGAATTGGACTTGGGCATCCAGTGGAAAAGCTGAAAGCGCCCACTTTGATTCAGCCGGATTTTATAGAGATTGCTTTCGCGGCCCAGGGCGATACTGATGGCGGAATTGGATGCTTCGGGTTTCCAGACGGTGTGCAGGAAGAGGTTGCCATCAAGAGATGTTCCGTTCAGGGTGCCACCGCCTTCAAAGTACTCGGCCTTGGTGTCGTAACCAATGACATCCATAAGATAACTGCCACTTCGGACAAAATTCAAAGCACCCGTGGTGATGGTTTTGCCGGACTTGAATCGGACTGTCGGGCCATGGGTGTTCCAGAGTGCGGTCATGGCGGGTGTGCCTGCGGGAACCCATGGGCTGTTCCATGTGGCGGAGTGCCGCCGGGGTTTGCCGGCATCGCGCGGGTAATAATCGTTGTCATAGACCATTTGAAGGGTGGCGCGCTGGACTGCGGGCGGCTTATGGGCAATTTTGCCATTGATAAACACATCGCCATCGACAATTCGCACTGTTTCGCCGGGCAGGCCGACCAGGCGTTTGATGAAATTCTGTTTGCCCTTCATTGGTTCGCGAAATACGACAATATCCCAACGTTTGGGATGTTCGAACCAGTACAGGTATTTCTGAACCAGCACGTGGTCGCCGTTGGAGGCGAACGGAAAAGCGACTGTGCCGGAAACCGGAACATTTCCGCTCCAATGAACTTTACGGTGCACGATGGGTTTGTCGGGCAGCGAATCGACCGGGATCATGTAATGGCAATTCGGACACATGATGTAAGGCGCCAGGGGCAGTGCATAGGGGTCTTGGAGTTCACCGTTGGGGACGCGCGCCAGGTTGTATTCGAGGGATCCGTTAAAATTTCTGGCCACTGGCAGCCATTGGACGCTGACATCGGCATTTACATTAAACCGATAGCCGCATTTTGGGCAGATAGCGCGGAAATGGGCGCCCATCAGCGTGGGTGCCATGGAGCCGGTGGGAATGACGAATGCTTCCACGCAAAAGGTACGGAAGGTAAACGCGAGGATCAGGGCCAGAATGACTGTTTCCAGTGTATCGCGAAACGAATTATTAGCGCGCGACTGCACGCTGTGCGGCGCGGTTATTCTGGCGGGCGAATTGGCGGCGGATTGCGGGCTGACAGGCTCGGATTGCGCTGGCGCGGGAGAATTTGCCGGAGATTGAACCGGTTGCGGGACCGGCTGGGGAACCGGATTGACCGCGGCATTGGGCCGGTTCAAAAAGGGATTGTCATTTGGGGTCATTGTCATGCAGCAGTCCGTAAAGTTTTACTGTCCTTGGATTCAATTTCGCAAATGGCGGCGAACCGCCGATCCCGTTGTGTTCACCAAATTTTTAATGGCCCAGACCAACAGCGGCACCGGCCGCATCCATAATAGTTTCTGACAGGGTCGGATGAGCGTGGATGGTGGTGAAAAGCTCTGTGCTGGTGGCTTCCAGCCGCTTGGCCAGAACGAGTTCCGCGAGCATTTCGGTGGCTTCTGCGCCCAGAATGTGCGCGCCGAGCAATTCGCCGTGCTTTTCGTCAAAAATGAGTTTTACCAGGCCATCCGGCTCGCCAATGGCCTGTGCTTTGCCGTTGTTGGCGAACCGGTATTTTCCGACTTTATATTTCAGTCCCATTTCCTGACATTTGCTTTCGGTCAAGCCGACGCTGGCCACCTGGGGCGAACAATAGGTGCAGCCGGGAATCAGGGAATAATCCATTTCCCGTTGATTGACGCCGAACATACGTTCCACGGCGATGGTGGCTTCCATGCTGGCGACATGGGCCAGCCAAGGCGGGCCGATGACGTCGCCGGCGGCATAAATTCCGGGGACAGACGTTTCAAACGCCTTGTTGACTTTAATTGCTCCGCGATCGACCAGGGGCTGGGCGGGAGGCGCGAATAATCCTTCGATATTGCCGGTTACGCCGACGGCAACCAACACCACATCGGTTTCCACGACCGACTGTGTGTTTTTGTCCTGATCGAGGAGCGTCACCTTCACGGCTTTGTCGGTGAGTTCGACTTTCTCAGTGCGGGTGCGGGTGCGGACATCAATGCCGCGTTTGGAGAAAATTGTCCGCAGGCCGGCGCTTATTTCCGCATCTTCAATGGGCAAAATCTCTGGAAGCATTTCGACAAGCGTCACCTGCGTTCCGAAGGCATTGTAAACGTATGCAAATTCCACGCCGATTGCGCCTGCCCCGATAATCACCATGCGTTTGGGAATTTCGGGCAGGATCATGGCCTCACGGCTAGTGATAATCCGTTTGCCATCGGCTTTTATGCCGGGCAACTCGCGGCTGCGGGCACCGGTGACAATCAGGATTTTGTCGGTGGAAAGGGTGTGGGTGGTTTTGCCCGATGTATCCCTCACCTCCACCGTGCCGACTTTGCTGACAAAGGCGTTGCCGACAAAGGCCGTTATCTTGTTTTTTTTGAACAGGAATTCAATTCCCTTGCGCATGGTGGCCGCCGTGCCTCGGCTGCGGGCGACAATTTTATTCCATTGGAGATTGGCGGGGTCAATTTTAAGGCCATATTCCGGGGCGACATGGGTCATCTGGTGCATAAAATGGGCATCTTGAATGAGAGCCTTGGTGGGGATGCATCCCCAGTTAAGGCAGATGCCGCCAAGTTCGGTCCGTTCCACACAGGCCACTTTTTTGCCGAGCTGAGCCGCGCGCACGGCCGCCACATAACCGGCCGGCCCCGAGCCGACAATAATCAGATCAAATTTTTCTTCAGCCACCCGTAACTCCTTATGGGCAAAACACTGGTTGCCATTGTATTCACTGCCGGGGCAGTCGCCAAATGCGCACCGGACAAGGTGAGGACGTGCCCGATAGTCCGGCGCTGGATTATAATAAAGAGAGTAACGCCGGAATGGTGGAGGTAAATTTCCCGCGACTGGCAAAGCGATGTGGAAGGGGTTGGTTAAAGGGTCGGTGAATCATGGCAGAACAATCGATCAACCGTCGCGATGCGATGGGCCAGCTTGGCGGATTGGCGTCGGCGGCGGTGTTCCGGGCGGGCGGGTCGGGGGCCTCGGCGGAGGTGATTCGGATCAATCCGCGTATACGCTTGCAGCGGTTTACGGGGTGGGGAACCAGCCTTGCGTGGTGGGCCCATGTGGTGGGCGGGTTTCCTGCG
>JAJZOA010000046.1 GCA_021852225.1 Planctomycetota bacterium | reverse complement strand
TTCTGACGATGGAACGGCGGGTGGCCGAAGGTGTCACTGCGGGGCGGCCGCGGGCCATTATCTGCATCAGTCCAATGATGCAGCGCGACTTAAGTGTCCTGTACGGCATTCCACTGGACCGGTTGCCGCTGCTGGAAAATCCACTGATGCTCAGTCGGCCGCCCGCGTCGGAAATAGCGGCGATGCGTAAGTGGTTCAGAGATATGTATAAGTTAAATGATGATGTGCAAGTCGCTGTGTTTGCCGGACATGATTTCCGGCGCAAGGGGCTGGCCGCCGCCGTACGCGCTGTGGCCGCGGCAAAAAGGCCCTGGCTTCTTCTGGTGGTGGGACTTGGGAAGGTCCGGCCGTATCTGGACCTCGCCCGCCGCCTTGGCGTGACCGATCGGGTCGTGTTCGTCGGTCCGACGCGCGAAATGACCCGTGTGTATAGCGCCGGCGATGTCCTGCTGCTGCCCACGTTTTATGACAGCTACGGTCTGGTCGCCATGGAAGCGCTTACCTGCGGCCTTCCGGTTATCAGTACCCGGTTTTTAGGCTGCGGGGAATTATTGGCGGCGCATGGTCTGGCGACGCTGGTTGATTCCCCGCGCGATGTCGCCGGTCTGGCCGCGGCGCTGGATTCCGTGGATACCGCCTGGGACCGCCGGGCGGAACGGACGGACAAAACGTTTGAAGTGGCTGCCGCCTCAAGGCCGGAAAATTACATGCGGCGCCTGGTGGAGTTGTACAACATCCGCAGCCGGCCGCCGGCGGAAAAGAAAGGGTAATAAACGCGTGAATATGTTCATATGCAGTCAGATGGGCGTGGACGCGGTCGGTCACGACGTGGAACTGTTTTCGATTGTGGCCATTGCCGCCGCCTATTTGCTCGGCTCCATTCCCTTCGGCCTGCTGCTGGGCTTTGCCCGTGGTGTGGATATCCGCCGGCATGGCAGCGGCAATATCGGGGCGACCAATGCCGGGCGGGTGTTGGGGGCAAAATATTTCTGGTACGCGTTTCTCGCTGATTTTTTGAAGGGCTTTGCGCCCGTACTGGTGAGCGATCTTTTGGCCCGCCATTGGCACGCGCCTGTCTGGATACCGCTGGCCACGGCCTTGGCGGCGGTACTCGGTCACCTGTTTCCGGTTTATCTGGGTTTCAAGGGTGGCAAGGGTGTTGCCACAACATTCGGTGCGCTGGTTGGCGTGTGGCCTCTGTTTACGGTGGCGGCGCTTATGTCGGCGGTCGTTTTTCTGGCGGTTTTTCTGGCCAGACGGATCATCTCTATTTCATCCATCTGCGGCGCGATCGCCTTAATGATTCTCGTGCCCGTGCTGGGCCGCTGGTGGCCGGTTTTTCCCGCCTTTATGCGCGCCGAAAGCTGGCACGCGCTCATGCCGCTTGTGTTAACGGCGTGGCTTTTCGGTGTTCTGGTCATTGTCAAGCACCGCGGCAATATTCAGAGGCTGCTTGCGGGAACCGAACCGCGCATGGGAGAACAAAAAAAGACGGTTCCGGGCGCGCGGCCCGAAAAAACTCAATGAAATGCGTGCAGAATGACCAGTACCACCAGCGCGAACATGAATATGACATAAATGCGCAGCGCCCATAGAAGAAAAATGATCTTTCCCGACAAATGCCTTCGGCCAAATTTGGTCTGACTCTTAAAGTCCACAAGCTGGTCTTCCTCCAGCAGTGAACGCACCAGTTCAGGCTGCGCCTGAAGATCGGAACGGCTTACACCCGAATAATCGCTGGCTTGATCCATGGGAATCTCCTAACCAAATAAACGGGGAAACACCTGGCTTATTCCGAACAAGATTCCGCATAGTATCAGAATCAGGGTTACGCCGATGCCCGCGATATTCAGCCACACACCATTGACTTTGTCTCCCATCACCGCCCGGTCATTCGCCAGGATCAGCAGAAAGAGCAGCGCCGGCGGCATGGCCAGCGTGGCAATCACATTCACGATCAGCACAATAAATTCCAGCGGCGCGCCGGGAATAAGCGTCAGGGCGCCGGCGGCAATCGCGGATCCGAACAGCACAAGATAAAACGGCCACGCCTCCCGCAGCGGACGGTTCAGGCTGTGAGCCTGACGGGTCACTTCGCCAAACGCATACGCCGATGATGCGGAAATGCTGATTGCCGCCACCAGGCCGGCCTCCACCAGCCCCAGTGCAAAAAGCGATGCGCCCACATGCCCGACAAATGGTTCGATCGCCTGGGCGAATTGTGCATTGTGCAGATGCGCCGCACTGATTTTATGAACAAACAGCGGCGCGGTTGCCAGCACGGCCGCAAGTCCGAATATCGCCGCCAGACACGCCCCCAGCAGTGTGTCCCATCGCGCAAAGGATACGTCCCTGGGCTGTAGGCCTTTATCCGAGGTAGCTCCCTGCTGAAAAAACAGCATCCATGGCGTCACGGTGGCCCCTATATCGGCCATCATTAACAGGATGGTGTTCGGCTTCAGTCCGCCAGGCAACGGCCCCCAGGTAATAAGCGCGTGGCCGACCGCGTGCCAGTCTGGATGGGTCATAAGGGCGACCGGCACAAACACGCCGTTGCCCAGGGCCAGTGCAAGCACAATGCGTTCCCATGTCCAATAGCGGCGCGTCATCGCCGCACCCAGCAGCACCGCCAGGGCAAACCCAACCGCCACAAGGGGCGGCACGCCAAAATAGCCGAGTCCCGCCACAATGCCGATGAATTCCGTTACCAGTGTCAGAAAATTGCCGACCAGCAGGTCCAGCATTGAAAAAACGCCCCAGAACGGACCGAAGCGATCAAAAATCAGTTCCGCGTGCCCCCGATGCGTCACCGCGCCGAGTCGCACGGTCATTTCCTGCACCACCAGCGCCATTAGAAATGTAACCACAATAAATGGAAAGAAAAATCCAATGCCGAATTGTGCCCCGGTGGCCGCGTAGGAAAGCATGCTGGGAGCGTCATTTTCACCCAGAAAAACCAGAATGCCTGGCCCAGCCAGCAGCCACAGCAGCCGCGACCATCGCCGCAAGCTGGACGAATGCGGATTCCCGCGAACTTTTTCCACGGCCAGCCGGTCGGTGGCGCGGGCCATATCTTCCCGGGTCGGTGTGGTGGCGGGCGGGCCATTAAGACCGGTTTGGGGGGTGATGGAACCCGTGTCACCCGCGGAAACTTGTCTCCATAGACTTTGAATCATCAAAGTATTCTACATGGGGTATACAAAGTTGTCAATTTTAAAGATGTCAGAATGCGGACCAGGCTGCCGGAGATTTATTGAAAGGCTTTCAAATGCCTGAGGCTAACGCCGCCGCCCTCTGGGCCCTTTTTGCGCGGCGGGTTTAGCCGGGCGGTTGGCCAGCCGCTGGGCAATGCCGCTGTCAATGGCCTCGGCGAGATTTTTTTCGTGCTCGGCCATGGCGCTGTTGCCTGTGGGCTGTGCTCCATCTGCGGCCGGAGTGGTACCGCCCTTGGCCAGGGCCGGGTTTTTGTCGTACAACTCCTTCAAACGGTCGCGTATGTCGGCGGCCTTTTCAAATTCCAGATTGTTGGCCGCCGCAAGCATTTCTTCCTCAAGCATGCGA
>JAJZOA010000223.1 GCA_021852225.1 Planctomycetota bacterium | reverse complement strand
CATAAACAAATTAACGACCAATACAAGCGGTATACCATAGCGCAGCGCAATGCGCAAACTACGTATATGCGAATATTATACATTATGAAATCAATACTTGTCTATATGATTTTGCCCTGGGTCACTGCTGTGCTGGATACCGGTGTGATTGACGGAAATTTCCTGAATGCATACTGGTTCAACCCCGCCAGCGGCAAAAGCACAGTGATAAAAATGAATTTCCCTAATACTGGAAAACTGCATCTGGCCAAGCATCCCGATGGCCATGACACGGTTGTGGTGGTGGATGACGCGGCCAGCAAATATGGGCCGCCAGGCGGGCTGCCCCGGCCGGTCTGACCCATTGCCAGAGCGTGCCCGTTTTACCGGGATTTACCAAACCCTTTGCAGACTGGATATTTACGCCTGGACGGTCGATATTCGTCTGCCAATCTAAAAGTGGCTTATTGTCACTCGTGGCTTGGGATATCTTGGACGCTCCCGCGTGCCAGTCGGCCCCCCAACGTCTTCTTATTTCCCGTTAAAAGCCAGCACATCCCATTGTTCATTGATCGGTTTTGCGTCGCTTGCCTTGGCCGTTAATTTGTTTATGATTTTGCGGACACGTAAACGAGTACCAGCCCCAAACTGGTTACTCAACCCGGCTATTTACTAAGAATGAAGGAGATACAACATGAGTTTGGTAAAAGATTTTCGGAACTTCGCCTTCAAAGGCAACCTGATTGATCTTGCGGTCGGCTTTGTCATCGGCGGAGCATTCAGTGGAATTGTAACGGCCATGGTCAATGATCTGATTATGCCGGCTATCAGTCTGTTGACTCCCAAGCAGGGATATACCAAGTGGGCCATCGCCGGCGGCAAAATAAAGATCGGGCTTTTTCTTGCGGCGATTCTTAATTTCTTCATTGTTGCAGTCTCTCTGTTTGTGGTGGTGGTGGTGGTGATAGAGCAGATTAAAAAATTAACCACCAAACCCGCTCCCGCGGCCGCCCCGACCACCAAAGCCTGCCCCTATTGCCTTTCCACGATTCCGCTGGCCGCCACCAAATGTGCCCAGTGCACATCCAGTCTGCCGCCCGAAGTACCGGCAGTTGCCTGAATTTGTGGCAGTTCGCATGAGAGGCCTCTGGTCTGTGCTCATTTGCAATGGCTTTAACGTCCGCTCGCGCGCGTTGTCGAGGGGTGTATCGTCGCCAGCGACTGTTTCAGGAATGCCAGGGTCTGGGCCTTGTCCATAAAATTCTCCGCCGCCAAAACTTCGCCATGTGTATCAATAATCAGAACGCTGGGCAGCAGCCGCACCATAAAATTGTGCGCCAACAGTTTTCCCCGGTTGGAATCCACATCGACCGAAAGCGGAATAAATGACGCATGAACGGCCGCCGCCACACGTCGGCTGGTCCAAACCACTCGATTCATTCGGCGACAGGGCAAACACCAGTCCGCATGAAAATCCGCAAGAATCAGCTGATGGTCCGCGCGCGCCAGCGCCATCGCCTTGTGCATGCTGGTGATCCATGGCACGCGGGACTGGGGCGGTTTAATACCGCGCATGGCCTGAATATCCCGCAAGATTCCCCGCCAACCTACCAGCCCCACAGATAACAGAATCGCGAGCAAAATACCCAGCGGACCTGCCCAGCGTCGCCCGCCTCGGTTGGCGCGTTGCGCGGTCGGCGGATTTGGATTCCCGCCCGGCGGTCGGGAAAATGAATCATCAGGCGAATTTTGCCGCGGTTCCATGCAAGGCTCACAGTTTGGCTGGCAATAATGCGGCGCACAATGGCCGTAGCCAACAGGCCAATTCTCCGGATTTGCCGGTAACAACCGGCAATTTCAGAGGTCTTGCATCATTGTAGGCCCGCGGCCGCCGGTCGGGCGGAAAGTCCCAACGAAGCAGGCTGCGGCGCGCGACTGGGTCCCGCCATGGCCGCCTTTTTCGTGGTGCTGGTTTTGGGCAACTTAGATTTGATATGGTTTCCCCAGCCGACGATTATCGTGGAACCGACCAGCATAATCAGGCCCAGGGTAATCCATGCGTGCGTACGTTTGCTGGTGCCTTTCCATTCATGCAGGAAAACGCCCCAAAGCGTGGCGAAAATAATGATGCTGGCCATGTGCAGCGTCCAACCGGAAAATTTCAGGGCCGCCGGCATTTTGGTCTGACCCATTGTGTAAAAGAAAAACTGCAGATACCAGAGTGTTCCGGCCAGGGCACAAAACAGATAATTTAACGGCAGCGGTGAACCGCCCGTATTGCGGGCCGGCCGATTGATCTCATTGGCTGGCGCGGCGTAACCGGGTCCGTCAATTCCAGTAATCACGCCCAGTTCTTCGGGTTCCGCCTTGGGCAGAATATATTCTGCGCCGGTGCGATTCTTGAAATGCAGAATAACACACCAGATGAAATTGGTGGTAAATCCGCCCAGCAGCACAATAATCAGTTCCGGCAGTCCTTTCCATATCGCCGATCCATGATCTTTCAGTAGAATTGCGCTGGTCCGGACGCTGATGGAATTTCCCGCCGTCAGCGCAAAATTGAAACAGGCGCTCATAATGCCGGAAAAGGTGGCCACCGCGAAACCCAGCGGAAAATTGAATTCGCGCACCGTGGCGGTTTTAGCCGCACCGGTCAATTCCTTTTCCTTACTCATGCCGGCGATGCCGCTTACGCCGATACCCATCAGGCAGACCAGCACACCCGAAAGTGTGACAATTCCCCATTCATTATGCACCAGATTGCCAAAAGTACCCATGAAGACAGGGGGCACCAAAGTGCCGAATGCCGCGCAATAGCTTAGCGCAATGGCCATGCCCAGACCGACCCCCAGAAAACGCATGGTTAGGCCGAAGGTCAGGCCGCCGAGTCCCCACAGTACACCAAAAAAATAGGTCCAGAACAGCGTTTTGCCGCTGGTATCGGAGATGGCGGGCCAGAAGCCGGGAATCAGGATGGAAGCGAATGTGACCGGCGCGATAAGCCAACTGAATATGCCGCCCACCAGCCAGTAGGTTTCCCATGACCACCGCTTGACCTTGCGGTATGGAACGTAAAAACTTGCCGATGCCAGGCCGCCTGCCCAGTGTAAACAGACCGCCAGAATCCAGTTGGAAGACATGCCGACTCCTCTTTTTATTTCCGCCTTACCAGCCGGTTACATCCGGCAAAGCCGCTTGCAGTTTCGATATATTCAGCTGTGCGGCCATCTTCGGGACGAAGGCTTGTGATAAGTGGCTAATCGTACCGGCAAGCTGTCCGCTCGCCAAGTCCGCTGTCATTTACCTCGAATTGCCGAGCTGGAAAACTGTCTATGAGGGGCGGGCATATTCCATCATACACCTCAATTGCCACACGGGCGGTAACCGAGACTATAATCCGGATAAGACGCCCACAGGCCGTCTTGAATTCATCGGCTGTGCGGCCAGAATGGTACCTGTCGCGGATGGTTTTGTTATGGCAGATCCACTTGGAAAATTAAATCTTCGATGGGTCGCCGCTCTGGCTGGCGGCTGGCTCGCCTTGGCATATCTTGGCGGCTGTGGCTATTTGATTCTGCCGACCAATT
>JAJZOA010000131.1 GCA_021852225.1 Planctomycetota bacterium | reverse complement strand
CCGTGTGAATGCAAGTGTGGCGCTGACATGGTCGCGGCAGCGTTCCAAGGCGCGCACCGCAGCCCCCTGAAAGGTGTTAGCGGGGTCATCGGCAATTTTCACCATTTTGACTATCGCGTCCTGATCGCCCAGCAATGTGCCGGCCTGCAGGCAATAAAATCGTACGGATATGTGGCTTGAAGCATAATGCTGCCGCAAAATCGGAATAATGGTGCGGCCCAACTGCCGCAGCGCCATGGCGAGCTGTCGATGCGGCGCGGTCGGATCATGCAGATCTGTGATCAAGCGGGCCGCCTGACTTTCCTTGAAACCAGGTACATCCTGCTCCAGATACAAGTGCAGCGCCAGATTCACAAATCGTGAAGGGTTATGCTGATATTTCCGCGGCACATGCAGACTGATCAGCACATCATTTTCCGCGGTTGCCGCCGGCGGAAAGCTTCCATAGCGTTCGTTGATAATGCGTTCCACAAGTGCGGCGATTCGGAATGACGGCGTATAAAGCTGCAGGAGAACGGGCAAATTGGCGGTCACCACGCCGCCGCCGATCACCCGGCCATTCCGGGTAAGTGCGGTCGGTTTCAGAAGATGGCCTGTTTTGGAAAATGGATTGCAGAATACCGGTCCCCGGCCATGGGCGATCGGAGACGATTGAAATTGTCTGCGTAAATGCACGCGCAACGGCACCGGCCACAGGAGGCCATTTTCCAGGCTGGTCGTTTGAGATCCCGGCAGTGCGGCAACATAAAGATCAAATTTTGTGCCGCGCGTGGCCAGCGCGGGAATAATACCCTCTACAGCCACCGCGGAAATTTCCCGTGATGAAAGGATCTGCCGCGGGTCGTATTGACCGGTATTTCGCGAACGAAAGCCGACGCCGTTTTTCAGCAGCCGGTTGATCATGATATGCCGGATTTCCGGAGGCATTTCGCCGCTGCCGGTATTCGGCAGCCCCGCGATTACGCCCCAGCCGCGCACGAGGGTGGGCGTGTTGTAAGCCAGCGTGGCCACAGAACTGATGGTTCCCTTAAGACCGGAATAAATCGTCGGCTGCGGCAGGCGATCCTGTCGGGTAATTGGCGGCGCTCCACTGCGCCGCGCGCTGTTGCAGCCCGCAAGTGGCAGTGCGGCCGCCGCCGCAATTCCAACCAGTCCGGCAACGCGGAAAAAATGACGCTTGTGGCGCATGTTCACTCCAGGGGCGTTTGCCCGTTGTGGCCATGGGTTCGGCATGTTGTGCCGCTGCGGTTTGTCCCCGGCCAAGTCTGTAAAGCATACCCCTTCCACGTGCCCCATGACAAGGCAGAATATCCGCTGCGGCATCCGGAGATTTAAACAAGGCCTGCGCGGCCAGGCATGTTGCAGCGCCGCAAGCGTGGTACACGGGGCCGAATGAGAGCTTGTGACGTCAGAAAAATCGCCAGAGGTGGGCCGGCAACCGGATATTGATCTGGCCATGTGGAAGCATTTCCGAGGGGCGAAACCCGCGGTCGGCGGCGGTTGAGGCATATCGGGATGGTGTCTGTATTGTGCCGGACGCGGTGCGGGTCCGGATAGCATATGCGTTACTGCCGCCAGAGCGGATCATCCGCGTCAATCGAAAGAATCGAACGTCGTGCCCGGTCGCTGACAAGAGGCCAGTGCATGTGACGAACGGAAATCGTTTCCATCAGGCCGCGCCCCATCAGGCGTCGCTGGTCGCGGTTTTGCAGTTGAATGGAGCAGTTGCTTCGCACGCTCCAGGGGGTCGCTTCCAAGGCTGTTTCATGATGAATCAGCAGTTCGACATTGTTGCCGCGGGCATCTCCGCCGTGCATGTCCAGTGTGGCCGGGTAGCGTACCAGTGAACCGCTGGTGCGCGCCGAAACAATATCTGTTTCCGGATGTTCAATTACTACCGGATCGGATCCGGCCTGATAAATCGCGACCGAATTGGTTGACTGTCTATTGCGTCGGACACCGTCCGCGGCGTTCCAGATAACCGCCCAGTCTTCACCAAGCACGCGTCCACGGCTGATTGACCGAATATCGCGCATCAGGCCTGATCCACCAAAATAATGGTCATGGTAGCCCAACCCCTGCATCGGCATATCCACCAGCATTATGTCGTCCGAAGCGCTGATATGCTGCAACCGGCCGTTCACTTTGCAATGCGGCGCGCTGACAATCCAGGAATGTTCAACCCCATCTTCCGCCGGTGGCCGCAGCGGCTGAACCATTGGCGTATAGTTAAAAGTCGGTTGAAACGTTAATTCCACAAGAAGAAACTGGTCCTGACGATGGCGCGGCATTAACAGCGTCGGATCCATAGGATACCCGCGCGCCACAAGCCCCACGCTTCCATCCTGACGCAAAGTAATGCGATTAGGCCCGACCGCAATTTCCGGACTGCCGCGATCGCCTCTGAACGACCCGGGCGGGTACAAGTTCAGCGATCGCACCAGACATCGACCACCCTGAAAAAGAGAAATGGCCGCCGCCGGATAAAAGCCGGGCAGCGCCTGTTCGCGGACCGATGAAAGCTGATGATGTTTTTTGGATCGGTAATAACGTTGAAGTTCCCGCAAATATCGTGGATGTATCGGCAGTCCGTCATACAGGTCAATCGACACGCCGTTGCCGACGGCATCCATTGCGTCAAAATGCCAGCATTCATAGGCTCCGGGAGTGCGCAGCTGCCGCCAACCGTTTTGTTCCCAACGCGCCGCAAGGCTGGCGGCGGCCATACCCGCAATTCCGGCATTCGAGCCAGCCTTGGAGCCAGAACTCGACGCAGGCCGATTATCCGCGG
This sequence comes from Planctomycetota bacterium, assembly GCA_021852225.1. The sequence goes on along the minus strand of JAJZOA010000131.1, from coordinate 14,840 downwards.
CGGCAAGTCCCACGGAACCGGCGGCGGAGTAAGAATATTTATCTTGTTTCAACATGATGGTCATGCGCCAAAAAGGTGTCTTTCAAAATCTCAATCGCTGGGTGTCCGGTGAAAAGTGGTCGTTGCGCATCTGCAACAGCCGCCGGACGACTCCCTTTGAAACATCAGAAGTCTTATCGGCACGCTAGGAATATGAGTTTAGCTGTTATTTGATAAATACGGAACCGCCTCCGAAAAAACCACCATACGGAGCAATTCGCGCACCCGGACGACCGATAACCAAGCCCGGCAACATCTAAACTACAAAAGATTATAGCATTATAATGGTTATATAGCGAATCACCCCGATCATGTGCGTTAAACGGGTGTGGCCGATAGAACCAGATTCTCCGTGCGGTCCGCTGCGAAACCCTTCCCTTTGCGAAAATTGCGGTCTATCTCGATGCGGCGGAACATTGCAGGCGGCCTTCGGCAGGTGGCCCCCGATGTCCGCACCAGAAAGCCACATTCCGCGCCTGAATAAGCGTCGCATCGGTGACTGGGTTGGCTATTTCCCTTGCGCTTTCAACTGCTTTTCGGGCAGCCGCCCGAGCAAACGCAGCAGGCCATCCAGAATTGTCAGCGGGTGGGGCGGACAACCGGGGATAAAGAGGTCTACCGGTAATATGGCGGACGCACCGTTCAGAACTTCGGGGTGGTTGATGTAGGGGCCGCCCGAAATGGCGCATGCCCCCACCGCAATAACGATTTTAGGTTCGGGCATGGCGTCCCAGGTCTTTCTGACCGCCAATTCCATGTTGCGGCTCAGCGCCCCGGTCATAAGCAGGGCATCGGCGTGACGCGGCGAGGCGACAAAGTCTATGCCGAATCGTTGCATATCCCAGCCGATGGTGCCCAACACGTTCACATCGGCTTCACACGCATTACAGCCGCCGGCGCTGACGACTCGAATTTTCAATGACCGTCCCAGCAGTTTCTTCAGACAGCCATCCAGTTCTCCGGCCGCCAGCAGCTTTTGTTGCGGTGTCAGCAACAGATGTTGCCGCTGCCGCGCCGCCAGAACATGGTCTTGCGTAAAACGAATCGCATCTTCCGGACAAGCATCCGCGCATGCGGTGCAGAAAAGGCAACGCCCCAGGTCCAGTTGCGGCCCGGCGGCCAAGTCTATGGCGTCGGTCGGACAGCTTTGGGCACAGGCGTGGCAGCCGGCAGCGCACTTTTCGGCATCAATCACGGGCAGCCCGCGAAAGCGCGGAGGCAACGGCGGCGGGGCGGCGTCCGGATAGCCAATGGTTTGATGACCCTGTGACAGTCTGGCAAGTAAAATATCGATCATAGTCGGGTTGTCCAGTTCGTACCTTTTGGAGAGCCGCCGGATGGGCGGCAACAGTTTTACAAATCATGTCCGCAGTAGGACAAATTAAAGCTTTTATTACAAAGCGGAAAATCAGAAATATCTTCGCCGCGAAGGGCCAGTCCCACCGCGGGCCAATTGTGAAATGAAGGATCCACCACTTTGTAACGAGCCAACCTTCCGGCGGAATCTGTACAGGCGGTGTGGCAAATTTCACCCCGCCAGCCCTCCACCATTGAAACCGCAATACAATTGGGATGCAGCGCCCCGACCGGCGATCGAATGTCCCCCGTCGGCAGATTCCGCAGTTGTTCGGCAATGAATTCACTGGATCGTTGAACTTCCAGCCAGCGTACGAAGGCGCGCGCAAACACATCGCCGCTGTTCCATGTGGCGGTCGGTATATGGCTGAAACGGAACTGACCGGTCGGGTGATCCTGCCGCGCGTCGCGCGGCAAGCCGCAGGCCCGCGCCATCGGCCCGACCAGGCCAAGGTCAATTGCGGTCTGCTGTTCCAGGGTTCCAGTCTCTTCCAGGCGGGACATCACCGATGGAGAATTCCACAGCAGTTCCACCGCCTGCCGCGTCTGTTCGCCGCTGACGCCCAGACGGTTTTCCAGCCGTTGGATCAAGTCCATATCCACATCAAATTGCACACCACCCGGGCAGAGCAGGTCGCGACCGAAGCGATTGGAGCAGAGCATCGCGGTCATGTTCAAATATTCGCCGCGGAGCCGACCGCAATGGGACGCGGTCGGCAAAAATCCGACATCTCCACTGATTGCACCCAAATCGCCGACATGGTTGGCCAGCCGTTCAAGCTCCAATGCGATTGCGCGCAGGCCCTGTGCCCGTGCGGATTTCTGCGTGTGGGAGAGCGCTTCAAGAATCTGGCACCAGGCGGTGGTATGGCCAATGGTGCTGTCTCCGCAAAGCGTCTGCGCATATTGCAGGCTGCGCTTATCCGGGCCGCCGATCAGCGCCCGTTCCACGCCGCGGTGCTGATACCCAAGGGAAATTTCAAGATTAAATATTTCCTCGCCATGGCATTGGAAGCGGAAATGGCCAGGCTCGATGACGCCTGCGTGCACCGGCCCGACCGCAACTTCGTGAACTTCGGACCCGCCCACCTGATAAAAATCCATCAGCCCGCATGGCGTGGGGGTGGCCGACCGACCGCTTTGCGGATACAGGCCGGAGGCAAACCGCACCGGCTTAAGCCATGGGTGGCCCTGTATCGGAATGCCGCACTGTTCAGCCATTTCGCGCTCAAATAGCTGTACCTGTGGAAAATCGGCGGCCATTGACGGATAAAAGTCTTCGATTTGGCTTCGGACAATATGCAGAAGGGCGGTTGAATCATCCGCCAGTACGGCCAGCACGGTTCGCGGCATTGTGCGTTCCGTCTCTGGCCGCGCCGGGTCCGCCATTGCAAACAGACTAACCGTGCGCCAGCCGCGGACCATGGCGGCGGCCAGCAATTGCTGGAAAGTTCCCATAGCGTGCCGGGGAACCTTCTGGTAATCCATCGCCCGACCCGCATTCAGCGCCGCAAAGCCACTGGTTGAAACTGATTGGGTCATCGTTTGGCTCCCATGAATGCCGCGGCCTGATGTAAAATTGCCGCCAGCGGTGGAGGAATAAACAGACCCAGCATCAGGACCAGCAGCAGCGTCAGCAAAATGGGCGCGGCGGTAAGAAACGTATCATGGTAACGCGTGCGTCGTGCGGCGCTGGAGGGGCGGCCCTGAACCACAGCCAGCACCGTGCGGCCCATTCCCAGGAAAATTATCAGCAGCAGAATCAGGAACGCCGCAGCCGCCCAATAGTGCCCGCCGGAAAATGCGCCGCCCAGAATCATGAATTCACTGACAAACGGTCCAAAGGGAGGCGACCCGGTGACGGCAATAAATCCCAGGAGAAAAAGCATTCCCGAAAGCGGCAGACGACGCATGGCTCCGCTGATTTCCGGGGTGGTCTTTGCGCCAAAAGCGCGATGAATATTCCCCGCGGAAAGAAACAGCACACCCTTCGTGAAGGCGTTGTTGATGATATGCAGCAATGCGCCGAACAGGGCCGGCCCGCCAATGCCCAGCCCCAGGACAAGTATGCCCATGTTTTCCACGCTGGAATAGGCGAGCATGCGTTTAATATCTTTCTGGCCCACAACAAATAGCGCGGCAAACGCCATGGAAAGCAGCCCCATGAATATGAGAATGTGCGAGGTCCACAGGCCCTGTCCGGCCGCCTGAAGAATGTGGCCGGCGCGCATCACCATCAGAAAGGCGCAGCTTGTAAGTCCGCCCGACATCAATGCGCCAACGACGCCGGGCGCTTCGCCATACGCATCGGGCTTCCAGGTGTGCATGGGCGCAAGGCCCATTTTCGTGCCGTAGCCGACCAGCAGAAATATAAAGCCCCCTTGCAGCCAGGCCGCGTTCAGATGGGGCGCCTGCCGCACCAGCCCGTTGATTTCCAGCGTGGGCGCAATGCCCTGGCTGACCGCGGAATAGGCGACAAAAAATGAACCGAGCAGGGCCAAAGCGATGCCGACCGAACAGATCAGCAGAAATTTCCAGGTCGCTTCAATTGATCGCGGCGTCCGGTTGAAATAAATCAGCGGGGCGCAACTCAGCGTTGTTCCTTCCATGGCGATCCACATCACTCCCAGGTGGTCAGAGCAGGTTACCAGCGTCATGGCACCCAGAAACAGCGGCAGGCAGCAGCAGAACACGCGGTTGATGCGCTCGGTCCGGTACCGAAGATAGCCGACCGCATAAAATGAACAGACCAGAAAAAGACCGCTGATCACCAGAAGCACAATTTTTCCCGGCGGGTCAATCGCCAGGTAATGCCGCCAGTATCCGGCGTCCGATCCTTCCAGAATCGTCAATACCAATCCGAAATGCGCCACACCCACCGCGGGCAAAATCAGCGGACGGTAGCGCTCGGACGGAATGATCACCGCAATACCCGCGCCCAACAGACAAACAAGCAATATGGCCAGATATATCACAGTCTATTCTTTCAGCGCCGCAAGCTGGCGCGTATCCAAAGAGGAAAACGTCCGGTTTATATGATGCAGAATAATACTGATCACAAATATACCCACGAATAAATCCAACAGAATTCCCAGTTCCACCAGTGACGGAATCGCCGCCAGAAGCAACAGCCCGAAAACAAATATGCCGTTTTCCAGAAGCAGAAAGCCAATGGTTTGCGTAACCGCCTTGACCCGTGCGGTAAGAAGCAGAAATCCCGTAAAAATGGTGGATATTGACGTTGGTATCACCAGCAGCCCCAGCGGGTGCCGCGGGCCGGATAACCGCGCCGCCATCAGCAATGCGAACCCGGTGACCAGGGCACCCAGCAGAATGCTGGGCATGAAGCCGACAATGGGTTCAACTTCCTTTTTTACATTCGCGTCGCGCAGTGCCTTGAGCAGCATGTAGGGTATAAGAAGCCCCTTCACGGCCACGGTAATTGCCGCCATAACCAGGGGCACACCGCCGCGATCGTGCAATGCCAGTACGGGCAGAAGACCAAGCAGCACGCCCTGCAAAGCCGCCGCACGCACCAGAGAACTCATGCGCCCGGCTCCCAGAGCGTAGAGATTCATCAGAATCACGAGAACCAGAACTGCGTTAAGTATGAGCATAAATATCCCAATGTATCAGCCAACCAGCAGAAGAAATCCAAACGCGCCAAGCAGGCTTGCGACCGCCAGTAAAGTTGGAACAGACTTCATGCGCAATCGCGCCATTGTGGATTCGACGATGCCAACGATGACCCCGGTTATGGGCAATCCGATAAGCATCAGGACCCAGAGTTGCGTGAATTCTCCGTTCAGGCCGCGGTCAAGCGGAACAAGAATATGAACAAGCAACGCCGCCAGAATCAGCATTTTCAGGCTTGAACCATATATTTGAGCCGCCAGTAAGGGGCCGCTGTTGTCCAGAATCATCACTTCGTGAATCATGGTCAGTTCCAGATGTGTGTTGGGATCATCCACCGGGATGCGGCCGCATTCGGCAATCAAAACCACAAACAGGCCCATGGCGCAAAGGACCATTGCGGCCATGGCCCGTGCCGAAATAAGCCCATGGCCCGCGGGAAACAGAAGGATGGACAGGCTCAGGCCGGCCAGTGGACTGGAAAGCGCGGGGGCAGCGCCAGTTGCAATTGAACCGGCAATTTTAACCAATACCAGAAGCACGAGAAAAAGGGCGGGTTCGGAAAAGACCGCAAATGCTATTTCCCGCGCCACACCCATCCCTTCAAACGAAGACCCTGTGTCCAGGGCCGCCAACGTGGTAAAAAAACGGGCCAGGGACAGCAGATAAACAAACAGTATCAGATCGCCGGTGAAATGTATGGGTGCGGTGCCCGGTCCCAGCGGCACAAGCAGGCCGGCCAGAAAGATCGCACCGAGTGTCAGCCACGGCGCGGTGACAAACAGCCAGGTTGTCGTGTTGCTTATGACCGGTTTCTTTGCCCAGAGTCGCCGAAGATCGTAATAGGTCTGCAAAACCGGCGGACCACGGCGACCCGCCAGCCACGCTTTTGTCCTGTTGATAATGCCGGGCAGCAGCGGAGGCGCAAGAATCAGCAGCAGAATTTCAAAGGCGATTGTGAGCAGATGGCTTAACATAACCGGATTCCGTAAAAATCAGCCCGCAAAAACCATACAGGTCAGAAGTATCAAAAGAATTAAAAATATATAAAGCACATACAAATGTACTTTCCCGCCCTGTATTGCGCGAGCCGCAACCGCAAAATCTCCGGCCCGGTTTGCGGCCGGTTCAATTAACTGATTCAGCAGCGGGTCGGGCGTGGCGCGGTCGAAGCGGGCAGGAGCGGGGAAAAGGCCGCGAATATCCGGTGTCTGCCGCCGTGACAGAATGATTCCCCGGAACAGTCGCGCGCCAATCTGCAACAGCGATGCGCCGGAATAGGCCATACGGCCATTCGGCATCGCGTAGCCGCAATCCCACGTTCCCGTGCGATTGGTAAAATTCCCGGTTCGGCGGCGCCATATTGTTGAAACCATCCAGGCTGCCACGCATAGCAGAAGCAGCGACAGTATGGGCAATGTGAAACTGCGCAGGGGCAGGATGGCTGTGATGGCCGGTAACCGCAGGTCCGGTTGCCAGGCGGCCAGCGCTGAACTTAATGCCGGCGTGACGAGGACCGGTACGATGCCGATCAGCAGACATAACACACCCAGAATGGCCATTGGCACAAGCATGAATCCGGATGGATCATGCGCCCGGGCCGGTGCTGCGCCGCGCGGTTTGCCGGTAAAGCAGGTGGAAATCCACGTCGTGAAAACCGCCAATGCCAGGGCACCGGTCATGGCCAGCATCACCGCGACAACCGCGATCAGGGAGAGACTTGATTTTTCTACCGTTGTATGCAGAAGCCCCAGATAAATGATCCATTCGCTTACAAAACCATTGAGCGGAGGCAAACCTGTGATCGCCATTACCCCCAGCGTCATCAGAACAAAGGTGCGCGGCATCGGTTTGGCCAGGCCGCCGAGTGAATCCATCGTGCGCTGGCCGGTGGCATGAATAATACTTCCGGCCCCCATGAACAACAGCGGTTTAAACAGGCTGTGATTCACCATGTGCAGCAATGCGCCGATCAGGCCGAGGGTTACCAGAATCGGCTGATGCAGGGTTAAACCCATTTCCGCCAGCCCCAGCCCCACGGTCACAATACCCATATTTTCTATACTGCTGAACGCCATCATTTTTTTGAAGTCCTGCTGAGCCATGGCCCAGACGATTCCCAGAAATGCCGAAATGATTCCCAGTGCCATAAAGGTGATTCCCCACCATAACGGCGGCTGGGCGAACAGCCCTGCGATTCTTACCAGTCCGTAAACGCCCATGGTGAGCATAACGCCGGAAAATAGCGCTGACACGTGACTGGGCGCAACTGCGTGTGCGCCGGGCAGCCAGACATGCAGCGGCACCAGACCCGCCTTTAGCCCGAAACCGGTCAATCCGAGAACAAACATTGCCGCTGCCAGACTGCCCGGTGTCCCGGATAAATGCACCGGCCATAAGACCAGTGAACCATGGATCAGATGCAGCAGAATAAAAAAGGCAACCAGCGCCAGAGTGGCAATATGCGTCGCGATAAAATAAATCCAGCCAGCGTGCCGCGCTGCTGAATCGGAATCTTCGGTGGTTAAAAGAAAGTAGCCGGATATGGCCATGAATTCCCATCCGGCAAGAAATACCAGCACCTGTCCGGCCAGCACCACCAGGGCCATGCCGGCGGACATCCAGCCCCAGAATATCCCGAGCTTTCGACCATTGGCCGGATTGCGCGTCTGCGGCCAGTAACCGATTCCATACGCCGATCCAAGTGCCGAAATCCCAAAAATCGGCAATAAAAAAAGTGCGCCCAGGGCGTCCAAGGTAAAGGCGGGCCGCCCCAGTGGCGTCGACCATGGCAGCACAAGGTGCCATACCCGCCGCTCCCCAAGGCCATAAGCCGCCAATGTGCCCATCCCAATCGCGCATCCTGCTGTAAGCAAAATGGTCGTCAGAATTTGTCCGCGATTCGACCGCCGACGGAAAGCCATCGCCGGAAGGCCGCTGGAGGCGATCAACACAATTGAAAATAAAAGTATAATCAGGAGCATAATATCATCTGCCTCGTGCAGTTCGGCCCTCGCGGCGGACACCTTAAAACAAAGCCTTGAATAAAAATCCAATCGGCAAATTACACGCCAGCAATCCGATTAACGCGGCCAGCATATAAAGCAGGTAGTTTTGCCCGCTTCCCTGCTGCAACACCTTTCCCAGGTTCATCATCCGCCGTATCAATTGCCATGCGGGGATCAAAATGCCGCGCAAAACCGGATCGTCAGCTCGGGTGTGAAAGCTGTTTCCGACGGGAATCCAGCCCCGCGTGCCAAGCGTCTTTCTGCCTGCGCGCCGCACGCTGGAAAGCGGACCGACAGAGCGCAAAAGCAATTGCCCCAGCGAAGAAGCCGTGTATTGCATTCGCGCCGCGGGCCGGACGTATCCGCAGTCCCACGTGGGCACGGACCGGTGTTTTAAAAAGCGTTTCCCCATCCAGACGGCTGCCAGGATCACGCCAAGCAGGCTGATTGCCGCAGTTGTGATGACCCCAAAAGGAATAAGCCCGGTCAGATGTGGCAAGGCTGGTGGCAAATGGTGGTACGCGGCCGATACCGCCTGGCGTCGTGAATGCATAGGCCATACCCTCGGTGAAGCTAAAAGGAATTGTACGGGCGTCTGAGATCCGGCATGCGGAACCAGTTCGTCGGCGGTGCGCTGAAGGGAGCCGCAAAGCGCTGCCGGTAACAGACCTATCAGCAGACAAGCGGTGGCCAGTATCAGCATCGGAACCCACATGGTGGCCGCCGCCTCATGCACGGTTCTGCGGACATGCCGCCGCGCACCCAGAAAGGCTATGCCAAAAGCCTTGGTAAAGCAGGCCGCGGCCAGGGCGCCGGCCATGGCCAGAATGACGGCGCCAACCGCCAGAACCGGCATCGCCCCGAGTGTGTACAATAAACCAAGATATATAAACAATTCACTGATAAAGCCGTTCAGCGGTGGAAAGCCGCATATGGCGCAGGCCCCCGTTAAAAACAGAACCGCCGTAAGTGGCATGGCGCGCGCAAGTCCGCCCATCGTGTCAATATCCCGCGTATTTGTGGCGTGAATGGCGCTGCCGCCGGAAAGAAACAGAAGCGACTTAAACAGACTGTGATTCCAGACATGCAGCAGGCAGCCGGCCAGCCCCAGAATGACCCAGACCGGGTGGTGGCTTGCCCGGCCGATCATCGCCAGCCCCAGCCCCATTAAAATAATGCCGATATTTTCCACGCTGTGATAAGCCAGCAGTTTCTTAAGGTCATGCTGGCCGATGGCCCACAGCACTCCCAGAAAGGTGCTCAGGAGTCCCAAAATCATCACAATAAGTCCCCAGCCCAGACGATGAGCCGGCAGTAAAAACAGGATACGAAGCAAACCAAAAATTCCCATTTTGATCATCACGCCGGAGAGTGTGGCCGAGACATGACTCGGGGCACCGGCGTGGGCGTCCGGAAGCCAGAAATGCAGCGGCATCATGCCGGCTTTCATGCCAAAGGCTGCCAGAGCCAGCAGAAATACTGTGCTTTGGGCTGCCACACTCGCTGAATGGGGACCCCTTCCGTGCAATCCCACAAGATGCCAGGTGCCGGTAATCTGATGCAAATAAGCGAACATGCCGAACAACAGCAGCGTGCTGCCATGGGTTGCCACCAGATAAACCCAGGCCGCCTGTCGAACGGCGGGCTTGTGATCTTCGGTTGCAATCAGAAAAAAAGCACTGATCGCCATTATTTCCCACGCCAGCAGGAAACTCATCGCGCTGGCCGCAATCGTCAGAACCGTCATGCCGGCAATCAGCAGGCCGAACCAAGTGCGCAATCCCCTGGCGTTCCGCGGATGCCGCAATTGCGGCCAATAGCCGATACCGTAAATGGAGGCCAGCGCGCCAATAAAAAAAATGGGAACCAGAAAAAATGCCGCCAGCGGATCCAGCCGCAGGCACAACGTCATGATCGGCAGAGTGGCATGGAAGTCAAGCGGCACGGCCGATTTGCCCAATAATATTCCGATTGCGCCAGTCAGGCCGATTGCCCCGGCCGCCATGGCGATCCCGGTGGAGAGCCACTGCCCCCATTTGGAGCGCCGGCCGGCCGCGAGGCCACAAACTCCACTGCAGGCGAACCCCGCAGCCGCCACGAGTGTCAATATCAACCACATGGTGTGCCCTGGCTTTTTGGAGCCTCATCCGGTTTCGCGGCCTGGGCGGGGGCGGTCATCGGCTTGGCCGGAGGGCTTGCCGGCAACGGGTCGATATTGGCTTCGATCTGGCGCAGCGAGCGTAATATATCGTCCCTTGATGCCTGCCCCTGAATGGCCGCCATGAAGACGGAATCCCGCAAGGCAAAAGCCAGCCGCGAAAGCAGTTGCAGATGAGCCCGCACGGTCGGACTGATCAATGTAAAAAGGATGTGGACCGGTTGTTTATCCAGCGATCCAAAATCAATTGGCGTTTCCAGGAAGCAAAGGGTGACCATCGGTTTGGCTACGTGCAGTACGATCGGGTTGCGTACGTGCGGAATCGCAATACCATTGCCTATGCCGGTGGAACCGAGTGCCTCGCGCGCCAGAAGCACCTGATATAAAAAATCGCGGTCCACTTCTTCGGGCAAGCGCATGACTTCCACAATCGAATGCAGTGCCTGGGCCTTGTCGGCACCACCTATGCGATAGTAGACGCCGCCATCGCGCAGGGCATCACCCAAAGTCGGTGGCGGAGATTCTGTCGTCTGGTCTTCCACAAAAATTTCTGGTGAAACCTGAATTTTGCGAGAGGTGGCCCATTCCAAAAGCTCCGCACGGTTGAAGCGGTACTGCTCGTTGATTTGATATGCCGGTATCGCCCCCTGTTTAATCCAGCGATAAACGCTTTTTTCGGAAACATATAAAAGCCGGGCGGCATCGCGGACGGTCAACTTCATTTTTGTGATCCCCTTTAAATCCACAGCCGAATTTTAGCAATAATGTCCAAAGATGTCCAGTCTATGGTTTAAAAGTCTAAGCTACGACAATATTGTCTATATCGCCTAAAAGATGAAAAGTTGGCATTTTACCGGTTTGGCGATCACTTGCGGTCGATGCGGTCAGAGAAATCTTAGGGCGATCAAAAAGGCAACGGGTTGACCGTCATTATTATGCGCACAAACAAAATATTATGCGCGCGCAAATGTGTTGTGTAAACCGATTTGTTTTGCTAAGATTCCCACCATCGCAAACGCACTTTATTTGACGCGAAATTCTTCGGCTGGAGGTTTTATATGGCAAAAACAGATTACTCCAACCCATTTGCGGCCGGACAGCCCGCGACCATCAGCTCGCCAAATGCTGGAAAGGTTCGATGGATAATCTGTTTTCTGCTTTTTTATGTCACTACTGTCAACTACATAGACCGTGGCGTAATCGGCATGGTTGAGCCTAAACTGGCGAAACTTTTCACATGGACACAGGCCGACTATGGCAACATTATTGTTGTCTTCCAAATTGCGTATGCTCTTGGCCTGCTTCTGGCCGGACGTTTTATTGACTGGATCGGCGTGCGGTGGGGATTCGCCATTGCGGTCGCCATCTGGAGTCTGGCGGAAATGAGCCATGGGCTGTTGATTTACCTTCCGGTCAATTCAACCTGGGCGCATGCCGCATGGATTGTACAGCTGGGTGGCCTATCCATATTGGGTTTCGGTGTGGCGCGCTTTGTGCTGGGGTTTGCGGAATCCGCCAATTTTCCGGCCTGCATTCGCGCTGTGGCCGAATGGTTTCCTAAACGCCAGCGCGCCCTGGCCACCGGTTTGCTTAATTGCGGTGCCAATATCGGAGCCATCGCCACCCCGGTGCTGTTTACCTATATTCTTCCGGCATTGAAACTCAACTGGTCAGCGGGCTTTTATGCGACCGGCCTATTGGAATTTGCCTGGATCGCGGTTTGGATATTCTTCTACCGGTCGCCGCGGAACCATTCCATGGTATCGCCTGCGGAGCTGGCGTTTATTGAAAGTGAACCAGATCCGCCTGCGCAAAAAGTCAGTTGGGCCGAATTGCTCCGCCACCGGCAGACCTGGGCGTTTGTGGTGGTGAAATTCATGACGGATCCAATCTGGTGGTTCTGGCTGTTCTGGATTCCCGATTTTCTTCACAGCCAGTACAAGCTCAACATCACTTCGTTCGGGCCGGCGGTGATTGTTATTTATTCCATGACAACCGTCGGCAGTATTTTTGGTGGCTGGCTTTCCGGCTTTTTCATGCGTCGCGGCATGACCGTCAACAAAGCCCGCAAGCTGACCATGCTGGCCATGGCCTGTTGTGTGCCGCCGGTTATTCTGGTGGAATTTATTCCCGGCCAGAAATACCTCTGGCTGGTGGTGTTTTTGATCGGACTGGCGGCATCGGCGCATCAGGGCTTTTCCGCCAACATTTTTACGGTTGCCTCGGATGTGGTTCCGCGATTTGCCGTTGGCACGCTGGTGGGTCTGGGCGGAATGGCCGGCGCGATCGGTGGAATTATTCTGGCGTGGCTGGTAGGACATATTCTTACCTGGACGCATAACAACTACACCATTCCGTTTGTCATTGCAGGATCCTCTTACCTGGTGGCAATGGGGATTATGCAGCTTATTATGCCGCGGCTGGTGCCAATTACACTGAAAACCGCAAACCCTTGAAAAAAGCGAGTTGCCGGAATATTGGCGTTGCCATTACCATGCTGGCGGTACCACCGCTGGTGATTGGGCCAGTGGCCTTGTCCGGATATGCTTTATGCCGATAGCCATCCATTGGAGCGCGCGCCGCTGGATATTGACGCTTGTCGGACTTTTATGGTTCTGTGTGCTGGCATGGGCGATGCTGGAAATGTTCACGCCGCACTATCGGGTATCGCCCGCGACCACGTTTGTTACCGGGCCATTGAACCGGGATGGGACTGTGAATTTTGCCGCGGCAATCAATGCCGCCAATTCGCAAGGCGTGGCGCCGCAAGACAATGCCGCGGTTGCTCTATTGAAAATTCTTGGGGCCCATGTACTGTTGGGCACCGCGCCGGCCCGCACCGCGGGGCTGGCGGCCATGGGAATTTCAAAGCTGCCGCAGACCGGCGCATTTACTAGTTTCAGTGATTACCTGATGGCCGCTGATTTCGGACTGCCGGCCCATCAGCCCAGGCCGGCAACTGCAATAGAGCGCATGCGACTGCGCTATCAAATGAATGCCGCAATAAATGAACACATATATCGCTATGACAACATAAATAAACCCTGGAGGCCGGTGGAACACCCGTGGGTGGCGCGGTGGTTAAAATCCCAGCGGCGGGTCATAAAGATGGTGCGGGCGGCCGCGGACTTGCCCCGGTATTTTTCGCCGTTTCTCCGGAGCCGAAACGGGATGCTGATTTACCTGATGCCACCCGCAAATGTGGAACTGTTGCGCGATATGCTGCGGATGGACGCACTTGAAAAAATGGGAACCGGTAAATCCGCCAGCGCATGGCGGGACATAGAGGCAATCCGTCAACTGGGTGTCCTGGTTCGGCAGCAACGGCCTACCTTGATTGACCTGCTCATTTCGCTAAGTGGCCAAGCCGAAGCGGACGAACTGATTGCCAAACTGGCCGCCACCGGCATTTCATCTGAACACCAGTTGCGGGCCTATCTGGCGGAAAGTAAAAAATGGCCAATCGCCGGCGGCCTTCGAGCCTCCATTAACTTTGGTGACCGTCTGACGGAACTGAACTTCATTCAAGGCCTGTTCGAGCACCAGAATCTTATAGCCGCACGCCAACATGGCTTCCGCGGGTTTATTCCTTTGCACTTTGGCCAGGGCATGGCGCAATACAATCGCTGGATCAATCAGTTTGTGGCCGCCCTGCGGCCCGCGGCTTACGCAGTGCGGCGACGGGCAATCATGAATCAAACCACGCGCATTATCGGCGAATCGCCGCGTGGCTGGCGCGGTATTCTGATTCGTCTTAACGTGCTTCATGACATGCTGACACAAATGATGCCCGATTTTTCACAGGCTTTGCGCATTGAATATGCGGTTCGCGCTCGCCAGGCGCTCTCGCGGGTTGCCCTGGCGCTCGCCGCTTACAGCCGCAAACATGGCGGCTATCCGGTCACCCTTTCCCGACTGGTTCCGCACTTTTTCACCGTGATTCCGGCGGATCCGTTTACCGGTCGCCCGCTGCATTATACGGCCGACAAAGCGGGGTATTTGCTGTACAGTATCGGCCCGAATCTGCGGGACGACCACGGATTTCGTGCACCGCAGACCTATCCACCCAATCCGGACGCCCCGGATGATATTGCTGTTCATGTACACTGGCACGTGGTGCCGCAGGCCAGACCCAATGGCAAATCGGCACGTTTGCCGGCGCATTCAGGGCAATCGCGTGCAGAATCAAGCAAGTAGGGTTTGAAGCAGGTAGCTCATACTTTGGCCGCAACGCTTGCGTTTGCGCCGGAGGTTTATTGCATTCGTGCTGTTTTCCCTGTGGTGCCGGTTGTGGGCAAACCTGCGTAGCCGACTGAAGTTTTCAGCCCCATACCCCCGCCCCAGATCATGGTACATTGTTCTTCATGCCTCGCACCGCTCGCATTGTTATCCCGGGAATACCCCATCACGTGACGCAGCTTGGAAATAGCCGTCAAGCGGTTTTTTGCGTCGATGTTGATCGCCGTGCTTGCCTCAAACTTATCGGGCGACGCCTGCGGGCACTGCCGCCCGGCAGGCACGAAAAAGATACAACAGCCTGATTTGCAGGAGTGCCCCGCACAGCGCACACGCCGGATGTAATAGATGACTGTCCCTAGTGCTTTGTCAACGCAAAATGTTAGGATATGGCAGTAGCCCGCACGGTA
>JAJZOA010000083.1 GCA_021852225.1 Planctomycetota bacterium | reverse complement strand
AATCATCCCTTTTTTCCGATAATCACCGTCGCCAGACATTGATTGCCCCAATAACATCCGCTGACGCGTGAGGTACGCTATCAAAATCAAACTTGATATACATGGCACTCTATATGAATTTGCCCTGGGAATAACTGTGGGTTCATCTGTTGGCGTCGACAGGTTCTGATTATGCGGTCTGTGCTGGATGTGGCATTTTCCGAAGATTATGATGCCTCACTGGCCAAGAATTGTAGGGCGGATGGTCTTGCAATGCCGCTATTATATGACTTTGCGAAACGCGTAAAATTCTATAAAATTAATAAAATTCCGCAATCATTTCGCTTAACAGATCGTTATACTGATGGTATTATCTTAGCAGGGTGGGTGCGCCCTTTGCGCATCTGCGGCCTGCCAAGCCAAAATTGTGAGGTGCCACATGACGTTCGTAAAAGCTGGAACTTTTGCTTCAACGCTTTTTGCCGCGGCCCTTATTGCCGTCGGCGGGGCCGTTCATGGGTCATTTGTGAATCCCAAAGCCTGGGTTCCGCCGCGTGCGCACCGCACCCGCCTGGCCGGCGGCGAAGCCACCGCTCCGCTGCCTCTGCCGGCCACGCCCGTTCGCCGGTCGGAACACCACCGCAAGCCCGCACCACCGGCCCTTATCGGCATGTTGAATCTGAATGTCATTAAGGACCACCGTGTCGTCAACTATCCGACCGAAACGCTGGATCTTGAAACCCTGATGAACTGGACCAATTCCCAGCTCGGCCTGCATTATCGCTACGTTCAGGTGGATCCCACCCGCTTCAGCTACAGCCCGACGCAATTGCCCGTACTGTATATCACCGGCTGGACTCCGCTGCCGAATTTCAGCCCGGCGATTCTGGCCCGCATGCGTGGTTATGTGGTGGCTGGCGGAACCATTCTTATTAATTCCAGCTGCGGCCGACCGAAATTCAACCAGAGCGCAATGGCCTTTGAGCATGAACTTTTCCCGCACCATCCGTTCGGGGCGCTGCCGCTGGATGACCCGATGTTCCATGACTTAAACCGCATAAAGACCATGCGTGTGCGTGTGGGTACCGGATCGTGGAAACAGATTCCAGCCTATATTCGCGTGATGTACATGGGCTGCCGGGCGGGGATTATTTTCTCGCCGGTGGATATGAGCTGGGGTTGGGACGCCGCGACGCATCCTATTAAGGGCGGTACGCTGTATGCCCAGCAGGACGCGCTGCGGCTGGGGGCCAATATCCTGACCTATGTACTGGCCAATTTCCAGTATGGCCGGGCCTTTGAAATTCAGAAAATTTATCAGCAGTCACGCATCGCCACGCGCGATCAGGTGGTGATTGCCCAGGTGGTGAACAATGGCGACTGGAATCCGACGCCGCACGGCCTGCCCAACCTTTTGAAATTCATCGACCAGAAAACAACCGTCAGCGTTCAGTTCAAGCGTGCGAAAGTTTCGCTGGACAGCCTGCAAGTCGGTAAATATCCATTTATTTATATGACAGGACTGCGCAATTTCGCCTGGACCGCCACGGAAATCAAAAATCTGCATAATTACCTCCATGCCGGCGGTGTGATTCTGGTGGATGACGCCATGGGGGCCAGTGCGTTTGATACCGCATTCCGCAAGGAAATCCGCCTGGTGCTTCCGCACCACAAGCTGGCCCTGCTGCCTATGACCTCGCCGGTGTATAACGATGTGTTTAATGTGCGGCATGTCACCTATTCGCCGGTGGTGGCCACCGCCGCTCCGGGGTTGAATAACCCCGTCCTGGAAGCCGCCACAATTGATGGCAATCCGGTTGTCATTTATTCACGGTTTTCGCTTTCAAACGGCTGGGAAGACCTGCCCAACCCATATGCGAAGGCCTATTCCACAACGGATTCGCTGAAACTGGGCACCAATATTCTGGTATACGCCCTGACGCATTAAGGCTGAATGCCTGCCATGAACGTCGCTTGAATGATGCCCCCACCCGTTCGGGTGGGGGCATTTTTTTTACTCCGTGGCACCCTGTGCGCCGGTGCTGATACGCAGATGATCGGCCACGATCCGATTAAACCGGCCCAGCAGCAGCTTGCGTATCTGCTGAAGCACCATCAGGCAGATTCTGGCCTGATCCTGTTCCGCCGCGATTGCCGAATTTTCCAGTGCTTCAAGACTGCGTTCCAGCGACACATCCAGGAGATTGCGAACCTTGCGTATATCATCGGCGTGGGTCAGCCGATACAGGGCCTCGGCAGGGGCCGCCCGGCCGGGCGTGCGATGAGAAATCGCCCGGTCCAGAATGGACCATTCCGCATCCTGGTTGGGAAATGCATCCTGCAGAAGCGGCGTCTGGCGGGCCTCCTGCAATCCGGTCAGCATGTGGCGGGCCATTACCCGGCCGAAATAGGCGATTGCGCACCGGCGGTTGGCATCGTAGCTTGTCAATTGTTCCATGGCATGCACCACTGCGGCACTTATCGCATCCTCACAGTCCTGTGTGGATTTGAATTTAATGCGGGATGACACACATATTGCCAGCTCGTGCATGCCCAGAAAAATGTCGTGCCATTTTCCCTCCGGCGCGGCCAGAAGGGTGTTGAGTTTCCGGTGCAGTCCAGCATATTTTGCCATAATAAAACTCCTTAAAAATAAAAAGGAATGACTATAAAATGCGCCTTATCCCATTTCTCGCGGGCGTTAACCTGCGTATCGGGGATTCAGCCCAAGGGCGGCGGTCAGCAACACAATGAATCGGTGTGCGGTTGGGTACGCAAGGCCGCCATGGCTTCGCGAAGCAGTTGTCCGACCCGTGATACATGCACGCCCAGAAGGCCCGCGATTCCGCTGCGCGGCATTTGGGCCACGAAATGAAGTTCCACCACGCGGCGCTGCGGAGCCGGAAGGGCCGCCAGCAGTTGCTTTACAAGATCAGCCGTTTCAACCGCGGCAACCGCGCTGGCATCATTCCGGTCGGCGCATATGGCGGTCGCGGTGGCCGAGCGGCGGCTCCAGCGGCGCAAGGCATCCAGAATCGCGCCATGCATCCGCCGACGGGCGAATGCACTGAATGGAACCTGGTGCCGCGGATTGTACGTTTCCAGTGCGCCACACAAGCTCAGCAAAGCCTCTTGTTGAAGGTCTTCGCGCGACAGGCCGATGGCGGCATGACGGTATTTGACGGCCAGGCGGCCAGCCGTCGGAATCAGCAATTCCATGATGCGCTGCTGCGCGCCAAGGCGAACAGCGGGCGTCTGTCCGTTTCGCCAAAGTCGGCACAGGTTGGAAAGTTCGGGTTCCAAATCAGGGTAGCCACTGCCCATTCCGGCATAAGGGTGCTGCGATAATTGTACCGGCGCAGGAATCGGGGTTGGGCGGGGCTCCGGTGGAATCCGTTGGGGAACTTTTGGCATTCGGTCGGTCACGCATGCCAGCGTGGCACGCTGGCGTATCCAGCCGATGAATCGGCCCAGCAAGCCAGCCTCTGGTTGGCCGCCTGGGAAGTGCGACGGGCCTGCAGTCGCCAGAATATCAGCGGAATGGTCAGATTTTTTCATCAATTCAAAACGCATCGTGTGTATCCTAACATATA
>JAJZOA010000029.1 GCA_021852225.1 Planctomycetota bacterium | reverse complement strand
ACATACCCCATGCTCGTTTACCTCAGCGAATCAAATCATAAAATTGTTCGAATTATCGGGGTTGCTGATTGAATTTACGGGCCAGCGTCGGAATCGGTGCTATCGATTTGAACAATATCTGCGGCTCTTTACAATTGGTTCCGCGGATTAGCGGCGTTTCAAATAATTACAACTTAACCGGGCGCAAAATGCTCTGACGTTTATCGAAAGTCGCCACGACTTGCGCAAACCCATCCAATTTTTTGATGGTTCTGCCGGAGCCGGCAATCCAGTACAATCCGCCGCATGAGCGACACCCATCCGCATGACCCGTCTTCATCAGAGACTGCCGATGCGCCGGCAAGCCGATACTCGGTGCGCTGGGGATTCATCTACGGCGGGATTCTTATTGGATTGATGCTGATCGAACTTCCGCGACTGGCGGATTGGGCGTTTTTCAGTTTTTATGATCCGGGCACCGCACTGAAGGGAGATGTACTGATTTCCGCCGGTCTGAAACCGGCCATAGATTTTGGTTATACCCATGGCCTGGCCACGCTGATATTTGCCCATATCGGCTTTGCCATTCTGGGCAGAAGCGCATGGGCTTTTCTGGCTATGACGGCCTTTCTGGAATTACTGATGGGAATGGCCATCGCCCGATTTGCGGCCGCCATGAAGCTGGAATCCTGGCCGCGGATTTTCCTGATTTGTGCGTTGCCGGTGGCGATAATGCCTTGCTATTTAACGCTTACCCATCCGCTGGAGGCGTTGCTGCTGCTGTGGGCGATTGGCGAACAGGCGGCCGGAAGGCGCCGACGGGCGCTGGCCATTTGCACAGCATGCCTGTTTGTAAAGCCGAGCATGGGGTATGTATATGGCCTGTTTCTAGTGATTTTTACCTTGTGGGATGTGCTGCGCAAACGGGGCGGCGTGGCGCTTTTATGGAAAGAAACCTGGCCAGCCATGGCGGTTGGCGTGGCCATGAGCATACTGACGGCCAGCGTTTTCGGAGTTCGGTCACTGGTGCTGACGATATTGCCGCTGACAGGCATGAAGACCTATCACGACACTCATTTTGGATTCCTGCTGGGCAGCGGCATTGATTTCTGGTCTCCATTCAGACATAGCGCGGCATATTACCTGATTACTCCGGCGGGCATCTGGCTGCTGTGTGCGGGATTCACCATACTGTTGACCCTGCGACTTTTGCCGCGGCTTCGCCGCGGCCTGGCGGATTGCCGCACTGAAACATGCATCAGCATGGGCCTGATGCTGCTGGCGTTCCTGTTGGGCTTTTATGGCTGGGTGAAAAGCTGGGAATATTATGCGTACCTGCCGATTCTTTTTTTGGCCGCGTGGCTGGCGACGGTCAAAATAAACCGACGCTGGCTGGTGGCATTGTGCGCGCTGGCGGTTTTAAGCCAAAGCACCCATGCAGTGCTTTCCGTCTGGAGTTGGACGGGCAAACGCCACAATCAGCAAACTGGCGGATTGTGGATTTTCCCCATTCAATATCAGGACTGGCAGGCGGTGCAAAAAGCGACACAAGGCAAAACGACGCTGGTGCTTTCCAATGGTTTTCTACTTTGGATGCCACACAACTGGCACATGCCGCAAAGCTGGTTTCCAGAGCCGGGCATTCCCACGCCACTGGAGATTGGCCGCATTGGCCATGAAATTCTTCTGGCTCGGCGTGTGGTAACCTGGAATGCCTATGGCAGTAAGAATGTATGGAACAATCCGGCACTGGCGCGGGAAAAAGCTGAATTCAAAAAAGTGTGGAAGGGCAATTATTTTACGGTTTGGGCGCGAAGGTAAATCCATAATCCCTCGCCAGCCTACATGCGCGGAAGATCAGATAATCTTGAAGCACTGCACGATGGGCGAACCGCTATCGGCCCGGAACTTTCCGCGAAACGGCGTGTCTGGAATCCACTATAATGGTCCCATCAGGCGGCTGCGGGATAAAGGCGCTCGCCAAACCGGGTGAGACCGATCGACGCGCGGCATTATCGTACCTGCCTGAACAGCCGGAGTTCCGGCGTCGGATAACCACATCCATTGCCAGCGCAGTCTTCTGGCACCAGTTTTTTAAGACGCTGATTCCGGCAACCACCGATCAGGGGAAATTCGGCGGAAATGGCTTATCGGAAAAGTCCGGTCAACCGAATACTGGAATAGGCGCATTGCGGAAACAACCACGGCAATGTCTCGGCAGACAGTCCGGTAAATCCGTACATGATGGCCTGGGAGACGAGGTTCGACTGCTCGGCCAAGAGATGCGGTATTTATTTTAAGGCCGCCAGAACAGGAGTCCTCACATGTTCCTACTTTCTGCATGCAAAAGGTTTCATATCCCGTGGCAGCATGAAAATTGCAAGGCTCGGGGCCGAAACGGCTTTAGTTTGAGCGAGGTGCTGGTGGTAATGGCCACGATGGTGATCCTGATGAGTCTGATAATCGGATCCTTGTCCCGCGCCCGGGAACTGTCGCGGATTGCGGACTGCCTGTCCAATTTGCATCAACTTGGTCTGGCGGCCAACGAGTACGCGGTGCGAAATCATGGAGCGATGCCATCCGATAGTTTCACCGTCAATGGCACATGGATTAACGAACTAAGGTCCTACTACAATAATGACCCCGCGACACTAATTTGTCCCGACGCGGCGACACCCTCCGGCGGGGTGGGCACAGCCACTCTGGCTTGGGGACCTATCAATATGTCTGGACCGCCCTATTCGCCCGGTTATCCGTGGCTGGCCAATGCGATGGCCAGTTATGGACTCAACAACAATGTCAGCGCAGCGTCCAATTGCGGTGCCTTGGCGGCAATGGGAACAGCGGCGATCGGAGGCACTGACAGCTTTACGGGGAATGTTATTTCGGCTAGCAACATCACAGGTATCGGAAGTTCAACGGTTCAGGGGAATGTTCTTGCAGGCGGAACCGTAACGACCGACGGGAACACCGGAATTACCGGAACCGTTTCCCAGAATGTCCAAGGATTAAGCCCGCCTGATGTGGCGACGATGTTTGCCCAGATTGAGGCAACGAGCCAACCCTGGCCTGCATCAAGTGGTAACCTCGATTTTTCAACCCATCCGGTGCAAATCATTAACGGAAATTTCTCGCCCAGTGGACAGATGACCGTTACCGGATCGGGCACCCTGCTGGTCACCGGCAATGTGGACGTGACCGGCCAATTTCCATCCATCCATGTAGGCGGAAGTGTCAACATGAATATTGTTTGCCTGGGCAGCGTACAATTCCACGGGCAAACCAGTATCAACGGATCTATCTATGCGGCCGGAAGTGTCAGCTTTAACGACGGTTATTATTTGCATGGAATGGTTGTGACCAATGGCACATTCACGGACCGGGGCAATGGAACCATCATTCAAGGACCAACGCCGTCTTTCGATCCGCGCGCCAATCAGGGAAAAATGCAGCCCGGCCAGCCGCTGTTTGCCGATGCGATCTGGGTAGACGCCACACCGCAATGGACCGATACCGTTCCGCAAAATCTGAATCTGGGCAATTTCACTCTTGCGAACACAGACGATATGGGAATATTCTGTGTGAACCGGCACTTGAATCAGGTCAATGTGGTGAATACCGACGGCTCGGCACACACAGTTCCGCTGGCGCAGCTTTGGCAGTTGAACTGGTCGGCCAACTTTATTCCCCAAACCGTCATTGTTCAACAATCGTGGTGATTGGCGACTGATAGACTCTAGAATCCAAGCGGAGCGGGGACTTACGCTGCTTGCGTTGGCTCCCCGCTTTTTGATTTATCATTTTTAATGCGATTCCAATTTGCGGTATTCCGTCAAGCCTGCGTTTAAGCATAACCTTTCACGTTCTCTGGCGGCGGCCGACGTTTTGCGTCCCGGCCTGCTTTCTGCCCGTCAATGATGACTGAAAGGGCAAAAAGCGGCCCGGGATGCCGATGAGCGATGAGTTTCCCCATCGGGCGACGATCCGCGGATTTTTATTTTCAGTTTAACGACGGAAACAGCCACATTTTTTTCGGGTTTCCCGTCTGCCAGTTGACGTTTTAGCGCATTCTTGCCACCATTCAATATGGACACAGAGCCCACGGATATGACCGTATGCGGGAATTGCGGGTAGAGGGCTGTGCGAAGCCCTTTCACAAGGAGCGATGCGATGACGATCAAATCGGCCAAAACCAAACCGGCGAAGGTTTCCCACCTGGTTCAACCGGCGAAAATGGGCCTGGAAGAGTGGCAGATCGCCTTGCGCCGCCAATACGGGCAGGAACAGATTTTCGGGCTGCGGAATACAGGCAGTCAGAAAGTCTTTTCCGATTTTCAGGTGACGAATCCCACCACCAATGGAACCTATCGGGTAGCCATTCGCGGGGAACAACTCGGCGACAATTTCTGTTCATGCCCAGACTTCATCACCAACACGTTGGGCACCTGCAAGCACATTGAATTCACATTGCAGACTCTTCGGAAGCAGCCCGGCGGCGAAGCCGCACTTAAACGGGGCTTTGCGCGGCCTTACAGTTCTATATACCTTCGCTACGGCGCGCAACGTGAAGTGCGCTTTCGCGCCGGGACGGAATGTCCGGAAACACTTCGGCAGGTCGCAGCCGATTATTTTGATGCCGCCGGTGCCATGCTGCCCGGGACCGCGGACGATCTGGAAAAACTGCTTGCCGCCGCGGCCCAAGCGGAGCATGACCTGCGATGCTATCCGGACGCTATGGATTTCCTGGCGCAAAAGCGCGATGCGGCGTTGCGCGATCGTGTGCTTGGCAATCTGTATAAACAGGGAGCGGACAGCCCGGCTATGAACCAACTGCTGCGCGTGCCGCTGTATCCATATCAAAAGGAGGGTGCCCTGTTTGGAGCGCGGGCCGGCCGCTGTTTAATTGGCGATGAAATGGGACTGGGCAAAACCATTCAGGCCATTGCTGCGGCGGAAATGATGGCGCGGCATTTTGGCGTACGGCGCGTGCTGATTATTTGCCCGACCTCCTTAAAACACCAGTGGGCACGTGAAATCGAAAAATTCTGCCAGCGATCGGCCGGAGTTATCGGCGGCCTGCGAGCCCGTCGGGAAAAATGCTTTGAAACGGACACTTTTTACAAGATCACGAACTATGACACGATCCGTCGGGACGTGGACATTATTGAGCGATGGTCGCCGGACATGGTCATTCTGGATGAGGCACAACGGATTAAAAACTGGAACACCATTGCGGCCCGCTGTGTCAAGCGAATTCAATCGCCTTATGCCATTGTTCTGACCGGCACCCCGCTGGAAAACAGGCTCGAGGAACTTGTTTCAGTGGTGCAGTTTGTGGATCGGCATCGATTCGGTCCGACTTTTCAATTTCTGCGGAAGCATCAGCTCCACGACCCGGAAACCGGTCGGGTGATTGGCTATAAGGACCTTGACACGATTGGGCGCACGCTTGAGCCGATTCTTATTCGGCGCAAGAAAGCCGCCGTTCTCAAAGATCTGCCAGAAAGGATTGATAAAACTTTTTTTGTGCCGATGACACCCCAACAGGCCAATCATCATGAGGAAAATCGGCAGACTGTGGCCCGCATAGTGCTGAAATGGCGGCAAACACGCTATATTTCGGAGGTCGACCGCCAGCGACTGCTGATCGCTCTGCAAAATATGCGTATGAGCTGCGACAGCACATATCTGCTGGACCATGAAAGTGACTTTGGATATAAGGCCGATGAGCTGACCACGCTGATAGATGAATTATTTGAACAACCGGACGAAAAAGTCGTTATCTTCAGTCAGTGGCTTCGAATGCACGAATTGCTTGTGCGGCGCATTAGGGACCGGGCATGGGACCATGTTCTTTTTCATGGTGGGGTGCCGGGAAACCAGCGCGGCGCTCTGGTGGACCGATTCCGTGAGGAGAAGAAATGTCGGGCCTTTCTGGCCACAGACGCTGGGGGCGTCGGATTAAATCTGCAGCATTCGGCCTCTGTGGTGGTGAATGTGGACCTGCCGTGGAACCCGGCGGTGCTTGAGCAGCGCATTGGCCGCGTGCATCGGCTTGGCCAGCGCAAGCCGGTGCAGGTGATCAATTTTGTGGCCAAGGACACGATTGAAGAAGGCATGCTTTCGTTGCTGAAATTCAAAAAATCGCTGTTTTCGGGAGCGCTGGACAACGGAGAATCCACCGTCATGCTCGGCGGATCGCGATTAAAGAAATTTATTGAAACCGTGGAACGGGCCACCAGCGCGATTCCGGACAGTCCGGCCGATAGTGCCGAAGCGCCCGCCGCCGCTGGCACGGACAGTGAAGATGCGCATCATCCACAGCCAGTGATTCCTGGCGGTGTGGCGGCTTCCGAAAGTGTCGACGGCACCGCCCCGTCGCAAATCATCTCCGGCGACACCTTTGCCGAATCCAAAGCCACAAATACCACCGGTGCCAATCCATGGGCCGGGTTGCTGCAGGTTGGATTGGGCCTGCTGGAACAAATAGCGGCACAAACGGGGCGGCCGCCGACGGAATCCGACCGACCGACTGCACAGAGAACCGGATCGATTGTGATACCGTCGCTGATTCACCGCGATGAACGCACGGGTGAACCCTACATGAAAATACCGGTGCCGAATCCAGAACTGCTGGAGCGGGCGCTTAAGGCGATCAGTTCGCTGCTGGAACGGTAGTTGTTGCCGGCAAATGCCAGGGTGGCGACGAATCGCTGTATTCCTATTAAGATACCCTTGCTTAACCGGAAGGTGCAGGTCATTGTTTTGCATTCGAGGCCGCCACGGCCAAGAGAGTTGCGCCCATGGGATGGAAACAAAAAATCGAGCGGTCGGTGAACCGATATGCGGTCAGGCATTTGACTCTTCTGCTGATTTGCGGACAGACCCTGATGTTTGTGCTGCACCTTTCGCGTCCACAAATCGTGGAGGGACTGTTTCTGATACCATCCCAGATTCTGGCCGGCCAATGGTGGCGATTAGTTACGTTTATGCTTCTTCCGCCGACGTTCAGTCCCATCTGGCTGTTTTTCGATCTCTATTTTTTCTATCTGCTGGGTTCAGCGCTGGAAAGACAGTGGGGAGACCTGCGGTATAATTTATTTCTTCTGATAGGGTACGTCGCCACGGTGGCAGCGGCCTTTATTGTGCCGTACAGCATCGCCACAAATATATTTCTCATGGCATCGGTATTTCTGGCATTTGCATGGCTATATCCGGAATTTCAAGTCTATCTGTTCATGGTTCTGCCCATTCGTGTGAAATATATCGCGTGGGTGATTTGGGCGTATTACTGCATGACCCTGATCACCGGAGATTGGATGATTCGGGCCATGATATTGGCCTCGATCCTTAATTTTCTGCTCTTTTTTTATCCGGAGATTATCCGGCATGTGCGCTATGGCCACAAAAGACTCGCGGCTAAAGCCGCGGCTCCGCTTCGAGACGGCGCATTCCATCGGTGCACGGTTTGCGGAATAACGGACCGCACAGACCCACACATGGATTTCCGCTATTGTCCGGACTGCACCGGTTCACTGGGCTATTGCAAAGAGCACATTCATCATCATGAACATCGCAGGATAGAGAAGACTAAAGAAGAGCAGTTTCTTGGATCCAAAAAATAGCCAACAGGTCCGGCGGATCGAATTGCCTCTCCGGCCCGGCCACCGCCCCCCGGCATGAGTAATAAGTATTACTTATATATGACATCGTAATTATATATTGGCAATATACTAGTTGGCGGCCTAGGATATGAGCAATGACGGGCAACCGGCGGGAATTTTCCCGCCGGCTTTCACCGGCCCAGGTTAACTTCCAGTTTCTTTTTCATAAGGAGTGCTGTATGTCAGAAAAATCGAACCAGATCGCAGGCGCGTCATCATTCACGGACGAAAATACCATTCCACGCCGCCAGATGCTCGCGTGGCTCGCCACCGGATCCGTCGCCGGAGCGGCGCTGCTTTCCGGGATCGGGCGGGCCAATGCACAAACGGCTGCCGCTGTTCCGGCGGGAAAAGATCTGGAACCTACGGGGGCGACAAAGCTCGCAGCCCTTACCGCTGCGCTGGCGGCAACCCGGCGTCAAAGAAAGTTTAAAAAAGTGCCCATGATTCTTACCCACCCGGACCAATGGGACAGCGCGGCGCTGGACTTGCTGTTGCACTATCGCGGTAGTCCCAAACAGGTCTGGGACAATACAGACATCGGCAGCCCCTGGCTGAATCTGATGCGCAACTCTATCAATGCCCAGGTCTGGTCGTTCAGGAATGCGGACTTTATTGCGATTTCCGCCACCCATGGCACATGCCATCTGGCATTGTACGATGCGTATGTCTGGGAAAAATACAATTTACCCGCGGTGCTTGGCCACAAATTCAAACGCAACACGTTTCTGGACATACCGGCCAAAGTCAGGAACGCCAGTGCCGCGGATTACAACGACCCGCTGGGGCTGTTCTCTCCATCCGCCAATTGCCTGCCATTGCTGATGGATCGGGGCGCGGTATTTCTTGGTTGCCATAATGCGATCTGGGAATTTTCCGGCGGCTTGCTGGCCAAAGGACATAACCCGGATCATTTAACCCATGAGGAACTGGCCGCAGATCTGACCAACCATTTGATACCAGGCGTGGTGCTGACGCCGGGCATTGTCGCGACGTTACCGTTGCTGACCATGGCCGGTTATTCGTATGCCAAATAAAAGGCGACCCTGCCGGCCTCCCGGTTAGCCAACGGGGTGCCCCGCTATAAAGGATAAACTATGACACTATCTACATTTAAAAGCCGGCTTTCAGCTATGAAAATTTCTGTACTGGCGGCGTTGTCGGCCACTGTGCTGGCCGGTGGCCTGCTGTTGGTTGCGCGACCGGCCACGGTGAGCTGGAATGGCGCGGTTGAACCGCCGCACTATAAGGAAGGCGTTTTTCCACCCTGGAGCGGCCAGGCCAACGATCCGGCCATCCATAAGGGACTTAAATTCACGGTACCTGAGGTGGATGATCTGCCGGATTTTCACGGGGATCCGTTTCATGCCCGTCTGGTTATTTTTGTGGGCGGGAATTATTACTTCGCGATGGCTCCTCTGGCTCAGGCATTTGAGAAACTTTATCCGCAGATCAGAGGAAAATTATTTTATGAAACGCTTCCTCCGGGCATTCTCATTGAACAAATGAAAGCCGGCGGCACAATTACTGTGGGCAACATGACATGGACCGTCAAGCCGGATGTGTACGCCGCAGGCAAATTAAAAGTGGCGGCTCTGGTTAAAAAGGGTGTGCTGACCGGCCCGGTGATCAGCTATGCGACGAACAATCTCACCATCATGGTTCCGCGGGGAAATCCCGGCCACATTCAAAACCTGCGAGATCTGGGGCGGCCGGGTGTGCGAGTGGTAATGCCCAATCCGGCGTGGGAAGGCGTGGCGCGACAGATTAAACTGTCACTGAAAAAAGCGGGAGGCGATGCTCTGGCGAAAATGGTTTATCAGACAAAAGTAGCCGATGGCCAGACCCTGTTAACCCACATTCACCACCGGCAAACGCCGCTTTTTCTGATGCAGGGCCTCGCGGTCGCCGGCATAACGTGGAAGTCGGAAGCAATTTTTCAGGAGCGGATCGGCCATCCCATTTCCAATATTTCCATTCCCGAAAAATACAACACGACCGCGATTTATGCGGGTGCCGTGGTAAAAGGCGCCGCACATGCCGCGGCGGCGCGGCAATGGCTGGCATTTCTTAAGTCACCCGCGGCTCTGGCTATTTTTGAAAAATACGGGTTTAAGCCGGTCAAATCCGGAAGACGGTCGCTGGGCCTTGCCGGCGTATCGGCCCAGGTTTCTTCAGCGACGGGTAGCGGCCCACCCCCAAGCGCCACATCCGCAGCCGGGCCGGGCGCTCCCTGGGGAGTATTAAAAAGCGACCACGGCTCTGTTATTTCATTCACGCCGCCGCCCAATGCGGAAATTCCCGCCAACGCCTACGGAAAAATGGCGCTGCTGGGAAAAAACATTTTCGATCACACACCGCAATATGCAAGCGGATATATTGGCGATGGATTAAGTTGCATCAACTGCCATCTGCAAAGTGGACGCATGGCTTATTCCGCGCCGCTATGGGCGGCATTTGCGGCATATCCGCGTTACCAAGCCAAGGCAAAACAGGTTGTCACACTGGAAAAACGCATCCAGGAATGTTTTATATACAGTGAGAACGGCAAAGCGCCACCGGCCAATGGCAAAACCATGACTGCGCTGATGACGTACGCATCTTGGCTGGCGCGCGGGGCGCCGACCGGGGCCAACCTGCCCGGTCGCGGGTACCGGCCTTTGCCCAAACCGGCATTCACACCCAGTGTGGTACGCGGCAAGCGGCTTTTCACAGTGGATTGCATGATGTGCCACGGCGATCATGGCCAGGGACTTTTAATCAATGGAAACTATCAATTCCCCCCGCTATGGGGGCCGCATTCCTTTAACAGCGGTGCGGGAATGCACAAACTGAAACTGGCAGCGGAATTTATCCGGGCCAACATGCCGCTGGGCAAAGGTGGAACACTGACCGGTCAACAAGCCTGGGATTTAGCGGCGTTTGTCAATAGTCACAAACGACCGCCGAATCCGACGAAATAGAAAACCACTATTTTTATTACGGTCACAAAAGGCATCGCGCGGCCATCGGAATTATGTGACGGCCGGAATGAATCCGGTGATTTTAAAAAAGTCCCTTATCAAAACGGCTCTGGAGTGCGTTGATCGCAGACCGCTGATCGGCGCTGATGTCTTGCCTTGGTGCCGCCAGAAAGCAGCCCAGGGCGTGGCGTTCAATGTTGTAGCGCATGAAACCTGGATATTCACGGGCGATACGCAGCCAAGCCTTTCCGAGTGCCATGAGCTGTCTGGCTTTGGTCGGATTGGCGGCATCGGCCGTGGCCACGCGCGCGACAAACCCGTTTTCAGATGCGGCCAGATGCGTCAGTCCATCGTTCCAATCCGCTTTAATAAAGCAGGTGTAGGCCCCGACCGCAAATTCCCGTCGGGCGGATTTACGCCCATCCTCCAGCGCCTTATGTGCGGCTTTATATTGACGGTAAAGCATTTGGGCTGGCCGCAGACCACTGGTAAACAGGATGGCCAGCCGACGCGCGAGCAGACTGTCGGTCCGACTTGCGGCGGTGCGGATCTGTCTGAACAATCTGCTAAGCTGACGCCGCGTAAGGCTGGAAAGCAATGAAGGCATAGCTTTGGGCAAAGTTTGTATGGCCGCCGCATATTGTTCGCCAGCGGCAAGCTTGATCAGAGCGGCCCCTTTCCGACCGCCCTTGGCCGAAAGTTTCCACCACGCGTTGGCGAGTTTCAGATGACCGGAAACGGAATGATCCTGGGCCATGGTGGCCATTTGATCGGCCTGGCTGATTTTGGCAGCGGTTAGATCAGCGGACGCGGCGGACCAGTCATGATGCACGGCGGCGGCAAAGGCGGCTGCTCCCAGATTGGCCCCCGCATCATCTGGGTTCGCCTTCAAATATGCGGCAACCGGTTTGTAAAATATCCATGCCTTAAGACCAAGTTCGCCGCTTTCCAATATGTGCTTCTGATTTCGACCAAGCTTAATCCAATTGTTTTGCCGGCGAAGTTTTATGCCTGCTTTTGCCAGAGCCAGGGTGCTGGCGAAATCATTTTTGGCCATCGC
The DNA here is from genome assembly GCA_021852225.1 of Planctomycetota bacterium. The sequence goes on along the minus strand of JAJZOA010000029.1, from coordinate 5,986 downwards.
TCTGCTTTCCAGTTTTCGCAGAATGGCGAAGCTGCGGCGCGGGTGGACCTGCGTAGGAGAATCGGCCAGCGCGGTAAATAATTCCGCGGCCAGTTGGTACGGATTGGCTTTGTACTCATTGAGTATCGCCTGGACTGCCGAAAGCCCCAGTCGCGGGTCACCGGCATTTCCGGCCAGTTTGACGGCCAAGTCCAATGCCGCATATTGCAATACGGGGCGCGTGGAATCGGTTGAAAATTTGTCCACCAGCGAAGTGGCGAATAATTCGGAATTATTCGGGGTCAACTTTTTGTATTTGGCGTGAAATTTTGTGGTCAGAATTTGCGTCGCATCCTGCAGAGCGGCCGATGATGGCACGGGCTTGGTACCGGTTGCGGTCAGCGTGACATTAAACCCCTGGTTCGCCGTGGTTTTGGCCGCCAGAGGAAAATTCACCAGGCCGACACCCAGCAGCAATACTGCAAGAATGATTCCGCCCGATGGCAAGCTGCGCGGCTGCCAAAATTTCCGCGGTCGACAACTGTCAGACACATCGTTTCGGCTTCGGCCAGTGCGACGTTGCAGGTCTGAAATAAATACCCTGGTTGCTTCCGAAATGGCGGCAGGCATGAGCTGAATTCCTTTCCGCAAAGAATCACACGGAATTGCTGCGGACGCACCGCCACCGTTTTATTGCAACCGCGGCCTTTCGCATGATGGCACCCGATATTCAGCGACACCGAAAATCTCTTTTTATGCGGTCAGAACAGCCGCGATATCCGCATTCAGCCCATCATTTTGGGCCGGCCAATGAAGTAATAGGCAAGGATGCCCACATACGGAAGCACCAGTATCACAACAATCCAGATTATCTTAGTGGAATTCGGCACTTCAGCTTTCACAATTTCCAGAATCATGACAATGCTGATAACCAGATACAACAGACCAAGTATCCACCACATGATTGGACTCCATCTGAAATGCGGACGTTTTAATGCAAAATCGACCGGCCGGCCTGAGTCCGCATATGGTGGCCGGGCGGACACTATAATACACAACACACAAGTCAAGTCTATGTTGTGTTGCAACTGGAAAAAAATGGTGGCTGGCCAGGTTTATCGACATCCGATGCGGTCATCATTCAAACCGGCGGCCACGGTTCTATTTTTGCGCGGACCGCCATCCTTTACAGGCGATTCAAGCTGCATCGACTGACTACTTCATGACCCATTTGTGGCTTAACAACATCGGTTTGGGTGTCATGTGAATAGCGTGGCCAGGTATCCAGTAATGCAGAACCAGCGTCTTGTGGAGCACAATATTTTTGCCGGTAATCGGATCCTTCTGGACCGCGGTTTCGCCGGAAAGTCCGCTGACGAATACCCTAAAACCACGGGCCATCGGCGGCAGATTAGTGAAAACCGCCACGCTCTGCTTGGCGTTGTCCGCCCCCTGCAGCAGACGCCCGGCGATAAGCATGGGGTTTATAAGAAACGGACTGGCGGATACAGCCTTGATTTTCTTAAACAGATGCGGTGCCACAGCCGCCACCGGTGCGATGATTTTGCCGTTGTCGGCGATCAATTCCACTTGCGGATTGAAAAACAGGTCCTTATGAGTATTGTTGACCACGGTATAGGTCATAAACCAATATTTAATAACATGTTGCGCCGCACCGTTGCCGCGCACCACAATCAGGCGGTGAGGCGCCGAATGTTGAAAATCAATCTGCCAACTTCTGGCAACCAATGATGGCCGGGGAGCCAAATGATGGGCCAGCCCGGCTGGAACAGCCAGAAAAGCACCCGCTACCGATGCCAGCAGCATTGCGCTGCCAAAAAACGCGCCACGCAGGGTTTGTTTACGCATAATGATTCAAGCCTCCGCTGTTCAGGCCGCCGCAGCGAGCCACATCAGAACCGATGCGGGCGCACGTGGGCGGTATTCTAGCCGGACTATAAGCCGCAGGCCAGTGCGGCACCCTATTAAAGTAACTTGGACGGGCGGCCAGAGCAAGTCACACCGGCCAAAATGAAACTTCCTCTGCGGCCGGTTGCCAAGCGGCCGGTAATGCCGACAATACTAAGGCTGCCCAAAGCAGCCCGGGTGGCGGAACGGCAGACGCTCAGGATTTAAAATCCTGTGACCCGTTAGGGTCGTGCGGGTTCGATTCCCGCCCCGGGCATTAATATGCCATTCTGCAGGCAAAGTCAGGGTGGCCGCGTCGCCATTCATTCATACCATATCCAGATATCGAATCGGTCGATGCACCGCCAGCAGATTGTGGCTGGCGGCCAGTTGGTAAAACCGCTCAATCCCTTCCCGGCTGGCGGGCTTGACCTGATAATCGAGATAATGCCGGTAATATCGATGCAGTAAATCGGGAGGCCAGCCCCGCGACTCGGCATAGCGGGCCACAAGCTCATCAGTCATGGCGGCACCGGCCAGACGGGCCGCAGCCAGCAGCCGGGCCAGCGCTGCGTCCGGTCGGCTTGTCGGCATCATCCACATGGCAAATACAAATGGAAGACCGGTGTTTCTTGTCCACTGGTCACCAAGGTCCAGTTGCCATGGGTAATGGCCGGGCGGCGGCGCGGCGTTGATGACTTTATCGCCTATCAGAAGGACGGATTCCATTGCATCCCACACCGGATCGCCCCGGGCCTCGGGCAGCGGCAGGATTTCAGGCGAAGAATGATAAAACTCACGCAGAATAACCTGCGCCAGAATAACGCTGGTATGGCTGTCCGTATCCGCAAAAAGGCGGGTGATTTCACCAGGCGGCACGCGCGAAAAAATCCGGACCGTCAGGGTATGGCCATGACAACCAATGCATCCGGCTGGCACCAGAAGCAGTTCCATCGGGCAGGTCTGGTAATCCACGATCGGCAACAGGGCGGTATCCACCGCGCCAGTCACAAGCAGGCCCGAAAGGGCTGAAGGGACGGCAAATTCCACATAAATGTCAGACCGTCCGACCAGCGGTTCAATCAATGGCTTCGAATTCAGATAAGAGACGCAACCCACCCGGCGGCGAAGTGCTGAAACTGGCTGATCCGGCATAAGCGTCTCCGGTGAAATTGGAAATGTTACCCTATCGGGGCCGAAAATTCCACGGCTTGGCTGAAAGTAGTTAGGTGCCTTACAATATAACCATGGCTGAACCGATTATATATTTACGGGAATCACCGCGCGATCAGACTGTCCGCCGGCTTCTGCCGGACTATCCGCGCGCCGACCTGCTGGAAGTTCAGCTTTACCTTCTTCTGCTGCGCATCGTGCATGAACTGGTCGGCCGGGTCGAGCGCCAGCTCGCCACGGGCCGTTTGTCCCGCGGGCGGCTGGCGGTGCTGATGATATTGCGAAGCCGTGCCGGTAATGGAATGAATGCCGCAGCGCTGGCGCATCAGTGCGGCGTGACCCGTGCGACCATGACCGGGCTGTTGCGCGGGCTTGACCGCAGTGGCCTGATTCACCGTGTCCCGCACAAATCGGATCGGCGGATGAGCCAGGCGCATATCAGTCCCAAGGGTCAGCAGAGGCTGTCCAAGGTTTTGCCAGGTTATTACGAACTTCTCTATTCCTTCACCCACCCGCTGGGCCGAAAACAACTGCAACTCCTGAACGCCAGCCTGATCCGACTTTTGGAACACTTGACTCAAGAAAAGCTGACCCGCGGAACTGTCGCCCGCGGTGTGCGCAAAAAAAAGGTGGGTGCCAAACCGCTGGCCCGCCAAAACCGCAAAATGCCAACAGGCATCGGACTGAATAAGGAAAGAATCTTGTGAGTGCAATCGCGGGCAAGCAGGTTGGAATGCCGGGCGGTGTATGGGTGCCGCAGTCCAACAAATGGCTGATCGCCGTATCGGTGATGCTGGGAACCTTCATGGAGGTGATGGATACATCCATTGCCAACGTGGCGCTGCCGCACATAGCCGGTTCCATGTCCATTACCGCCCATCAGGCGACATGGGTGCTGACCAGTTATCTGATTTCCAATGCAATTGTGCTTACTGCCACGGGCTGGCTAAGCCGCCAGTTCGGCCGCAAACGGTTTCTGCTCTGGTGCATTGTGATATTTGTGGTCGCATCGCTGGCGTGCGGTCTGGCACCGAATATCGGAATGTTGATTATGGCGCTGGTGGTGCAGGGGATCGGGGGCGGAGCTCTGCAACCCAGCGCCCAGTCGATTCTTCTGGAAAGCTTTCCGGTTGAAAAACGGAGCGCCGCGATGGCGTTTTATACGTTCGGCGTGGTATTTGCGCCGGTCATCGGGCCGACTCTGGGCGGATGGATCACCGATTCATTCAGTTGGCGCTGGATTTTTTTCATCAATATCCCGATCGGCATTTTCGCATTTCTTATGATAGATGCGTTTGTGGAAGACCCTCCGTATATCCGCAACGCGGTCAAGACCAAAATTGATCTGGTCGGCTTCGGGCTGCTTTCCTTGTGGGTCGCGTGCCTGCAAGTGGTATTGGATAAAGGTCAGGACGCCGACTGGTTCAGTTCCCGGCTCATTTGCACCCTGACGGCTTTAGCGGTTCTGGGCTTTCTGGCATTTATTGCTTGGGAATTAACCGCCGCCGAACCGCTGGTGGATTTGCGAATTCTGACGGACCGGAATTTTGCCGCCGGTACCATGATAATGACGATCGTGGCCATGGTGCTTTACAGCACCACGGCGTTATTGCCGCTTTTTTTGCAGACTTTAATGGGTTATCCGGCGCTGCAAAGCGGTCTGGCGGTAAGTCCGCGCGGCCTTGGGTCAATTGCGGGAATTTTGCTGGCAAGCCGACTGCTGGGGGTCATTGACGCACGTCTTTTCATGATTCTGGCGCTGGTGGCGCTGGGCTGGTCCAGCGCGCTACTGGGCAACATCACGCTTCAGGTGGGAATGTTCACGGTAACATGGCCCATTATTATCAATGGGTTTGCCACCAGTCTGCTGTTTATTCCCCTGACCACCACCACCATGGGGACACTGCGCAATGAACAGATCGGCAACGGCAGCAGCATTTATAATCTGATGCGCAACATGGGCGGTGCCATTGGCATATCCATTACCACCACGATGCTTTCCCGCACCAGTCAGGCACGGCAGAATCTTCTGATTGCCCATGCCAATCCGGGAAACCCGCAATGGCGCGCGGTCGTGGCCCATTTTAACACCGCGCTGGCACACACCGGCCCGGCGTTGACCGTGCATGAACAGAGCCTCGCACTGGCCTATCAGGCGGTGAAAAGGCAGGCGGGTGTCTGGGCGTATGTGGACGATTTCCGCATGCTGGCGGTATTTTGCGCCTGCTGCATACCGCTTATCTTTCTGCTTAACGCGCCACATCGCCATCGGCCGCGCGCCCGCTGATTGATTTCCGACTCGCGACAGGCTAGGCCGGTGTACCTGTGAGACCGGCCGAATATTTTATCCGCCGATGCGGACATTATCGGTCTTATCCAGCCTGAAAAGGGATGTTTGGCCGATTCCGCGAGCCCAAACCGGTGCGCGAGCAATCTGTGTTCATTCATATTCAAGCCAATCAATACATGTGCCGATAATCAGTTTGCTGCACCGATGGTGACCGGCTCCGTGCCGGGCGCGGGCATCATCCGGCGGGTTGAGATCAAGCGAGAAAACTGCGGCTACCGGGAGAAGCCCCAGGGAAGCCATATTTCTGGCGCGGATTTGTTCCGCGCCGGTCTGTTTTATTGGCCCGTTGCATAAAGGTGATCCCATGAAGGCAACCCGATCGGTGGGGACTTGTGACAACGGCTGGCAACATGGGTCCGGAGCTGTCGGAGATAAATCAGCGGCGGACCTTGTGCTGGTATTCGGTGCCACACAACATCTGTCCAACGCCGACAAGCTTGAGGACATACGGGCGTTGCATCCACATGCCTATATATGCGGATGTTCTACCGCGGGCGAAATTGCCGGAACCCATGTTCTGGATGACAGCGTCACGGCCACGGCCGTGGAATTCGAATCGTCCGTCATTCGTGCCGT